>CAZPUJ010000165.1:0-7917 GCA_964589725.1 uncultured Planctomycetaceae bacterium | reverse complement strand
CCGCACGCGCATTGGCATATCGACATCTCGTACCTCAACATCGTCGGCACGTTTTATTACCTCTGCACCGTGCTGGATGGCTACAGTCGCTGCATCGTGCATTGGGAAATCCGCGAAGCCATGACCGAGAAGGATGTCGAGATCCTGCTGCAACGGGCGCGCGAAAAGTTCCCCGACGCGCGGCCCCGCATCATCAGCGACAACGGACCGCAGTTCATCGCCCGCGACTTCAAGCAGTTCATCCGCCTGTGCGGCATGACTCACGTCCGCACCAGCCCGTACTACCCGCAGTCCAACGGCAAGCTGGAACGCTACCATCGCACCATCAAGCACGACTGCATCCGTCAGAAAACGCCGCTGTCCCTGGACGAGGCGCGCCGCGTCGTCGCCGAATTCGTCCAGCACTACAACACCGAGCGGTTGCACAGCGCCCTGGGCTACGTCACCCCCGCCGACAAGCTCGCCGGTCGCGAGCAAACGATCTTCGAGGCTCGCGACCGTAAACTCGACCAAGCCCGAGAAAGGAGGGCCGCCGCCCGGCAAGCTTTGCGTCAGACCACCTGATGCGCTTGCCAACGGACACCAAAAACCACACGCTGTCGTCACCGGGCGAAACACACGCAGGCTCTACGGGGACGCAACCTGCCCAGGGATACCCCGGCCCAGAAGGCGTTGAAGACGCCCCGCCCTGACCAACACTCAGGGCGGTTTCAACCCCTTCAAACCTTCTGGACATGCCTCAGAAAATCCAACCTCAAAAACGACATCGACTCCAACTTCCTCAACCAACTCTCTCACGACAGATCCACAACGCTCCGTTTCACGGGCAACCAATACACAGACAACGCCATTTAAGATCACGACGATTAAGGCGAAACGAACTAGGAGGCTGACTCCGTGGTGAAAGAATTGATGAGGACGGGCTTCCTTCTCATTGCAACTGCTGGACTGGTGTTAGCAGACGACTCGATTCGTCTCGTTGCATCGGAAATCGATTTCGCCAAGCACATCCAGCCGCTGCTGGCCAAGAAGTGCGTCTCGTGTCACGGGCCGGAGAAGCAGAAGGCGGGGTTGCGGTTGGATCGGAAAGGGGCGGTGCTCAAAGGGGGCGACGACTTGGGACCAGCGATTGTGCCGGGGAAGAGTCGCGAGAGTCCGCTGTTTCGCGTCGTGGCCGGGTTGGAAGAAGGACTCGAAATGCCGGCCGAGGGAGAGAAGCTGACGGCTGCGGAGATCAATCTCCTCAAGCGGTGGATCGACAGCGGAGCCGAATGGCCGGATGACGGCAGCGAGAAGGAAGATGTTCTGCTGTCGCATTGGGCGTTTCGGCCCCTGACCCATCCGGCTGTCCCCCCAATCAAAAATCGGAAATCAACAATCGAAAATCCCATCGATGCCTTCATCCAGTCGCAGTTGGAACGCGAAGGCCTCAAGTCTTCGCCAGAGGCAGACCGCGTAACGTTGATTCGGCGGTTGAAGTTTGATTTGCTCGGACTGCCGCCGACGCCGGAGGAAGTCGCGGACTTCGTCGCCGATCCGGAGCCGGACGCCTACGAGGAACTCGTCGACCGCTATTTGGCCTCGCCGCACTTTGGTGAGCGTTGGGCACGGCACTGGCTCGATCTTTCGCGATTCGCGGAGAGCAATGGCTTTGAGATGAATCAGCCTCGGCCGAATGCGTGGCCGTATCGCGACTACGTCATCCGCAGCTTCAATGAGGACAAGCCGTATCAACAGTTTGTCTTTGAACAGATCGCGGGTGACACCGTTGGCGTCGATGAAGCCACGGGGTTTCTGGTCGGTGGACCGTGGGACCAAGTCAAAAGTCCCGACATCGGACTCACCTTGCAGCAACGGGCCGACGAACTGCACGACATGGTCAGCACGACCGGAAGCGTGTTCCTGGGCCTGACGATCGGGTGTGCTCGCTGTCACAATCACAAGTTCGATCCGATCTCGCAGCTCGATTACTACGGCATGAAAGCCTGCTTCGCCGGAGTGCAACACGGCGAGCGACCGCTCCGTGGCGATCATTCCAATTCGGGTCAGCCTGGAAAGGCTGACCTAAAGGCGATCCGCGAACAGCTTGCCGCGATCGAGACCGAGATCGTGCGCCTCGACCCGCAGGCCAAACGGAACGGAGCGTTATTCGTCGAGCGCTTCGCGCCGACGAAGACTCGCTATGTGCGGATGACGATTCACGCGACGAATTCGGCGGAACCGTGTATCGACGAGATGGAAATCTTCACGACCGGAGCCAAGCCGGAGAACGTCGCCCTTGCCTCGCGCGGCACGAAGGCGAAGGCATCCAGTAGCTTGCCGGGCTTCGCGATTCACAAGTTGGAGCACGTCAACGACGGCCGCTACAGCAACAATTTTAGTTGGATTTCGAACGAACCGGGCCGCGGCTCGGTCGAACTTGAACTGCCAGAAGACTTCGAAATTGATCGGATCGTCTGGAGCCGCGACCGCGAACCGGCTCAGTACAAAGATCGCACCGCCACGAAATACGTCTTTGAGGTTTCTTCCGACCGTGCGACTTGGCAAACAGTCGCTGGTTCGTCTGATCCCAAACTCGCCGCACTGTCACTGGAAAAAAAGGCCCGCGTCGAACAACTCACGGAGCAACGCGCCTCACTCCAAAAGACGCTCACCGAATTGAGTGCCGTCCCAATGGTTTACTCCGGCAAGCTGATGCCTCCGGAAGAAACGTTCCGGCTTCATCGCGGCGACCCGACGCTAAAACGGGAGCCAGTCGCGTCGTCCGGCATCGCGGCCTTTGGGGCCACGTGGCGGTTAGACCTCAATGCGAGCGAAGCGGATCGTCGAATGGCTCTCGCGAGATGGATCGTCGATCCGCGTCAGGCGCTCACAGCGCGAGTCATCGTCAATCGACTATGGCATTACCACTTTAGTACCGGCTTGGTCGACACGCCCAGCGACTTCGGCCTCAACGGCGGCCGGCCTACTCATCCCGAGTTACTCGATTGGCTGGCCAGCGAATTGGCGAGCGGGGGGCGTCAGCCCCCTGATGCGTCAGAGACTCCTCGCTCAGAATCCGCAGAACATGAAAACGGCTTGAACAATCAGAGCATCAGGGGGCTGACGCCCCTCGCTCGCCAGTCCCTCAAGCGTCTTCACCGTCTGATCGTCCTTTCGGCGACATACCGTCAAGCGAGCACACCGCGCAACGACGGCCTCGCCGCCGATGCGGGTTCTCGATGGCTGTGGCGATTCCCACCGCGACGGCTAGAGGCGGAGGTGCTCCGCGACACGATTTTGGCGATCGGCGACCAACTTGACCGCCGCATGGGAGGTTCAGGATTCGACCTCTTCGAGCCGAATACGAATTACGTGCGGGTCTACAACTCCAAGCAGGAGTTTTCCGCGGCTGATTTCCGGCGCATGGTTTATCAAAACAAACCGCGCATGCAACTCGACGACACGTTTGGCGCGTTCGACTGCCCGGATGCGGGCCAAGTCGCACCGAAACGCAATGTCTCGAACACGCCGTTGCAGGCGCTAAACCTGCTCAACAGCCGTTTCATCGTTCAGCAAGCCGATTCGTTCGCCGAACGTTTGCGTCGCGAGTCGGTCGCCGACGTGACAGCTCAAGTGATACGAGCCTTCTCGCTGACCTTAGGACGATCTCCCACAGCCGATGAACTCGCCGCTGCCGAAGCGCTGCAACGCGACCACGGCCTTACAGCCCTCTGCCGTGCGCTGTTCAACGCGAACGAGTTCTTGATCGTGTTTTGACGCCACAAGCCTGAATTGCCAGCGGGAAAGCGATTGTGAAGTCCCCTCGCCGGCGATTCGGACTTGTGTCCGTCTGCTCGGTGCGCTGGGAGCGTTCAGCCTTCGCCGCCGAGCGTCAAGTCGTAGACCGTGACGACCAATCGGTGTTCGCTATCGCGATGTGCCTGAGCCGCATCGATCCAGCGCTTCAACTCGACTTTCACTTCATCGGCAATGTACTCGAACGACAGTTCCTGCGCGATTCGGTCGTGCAGTTCGAGCAATTTGAAGTACAGCAGGGACATTGTGGGTAGAACGGATTGCGTCCCGTGGCGAGGTGAGCGTGAATCGCCGCGCCGGTCGCCGATGAGTTGCCACGGCTCCAGAGGTCCGTAAGCGCCTCGGTGACTCGCAGATCCAAAATGAGCACCGACACCACACCAATGAAAACTGCCCGCACGCCAGGATCGGTGTCGGGCAGTCAAAAGGCATGCAATCCGCTCTTGCTTCGCTCTAATTCAATGGAACGACAGGGTTGAACCCGGCTACGGCGCGCTTCCCAAGCGGTTCGACTCTGGTGAAGTCGATCATTCCCGAGACATCGCCTGCGCCGAACAACGCGGCAAACTTCGCATAGTTGCCAGCGTCATCAGCCCTGAACTGCGTTGAAGCGCCAGCACCAATAATATCCATCACTCCCAATGCCGCGACATGTTTGGAGCCACTCGTGGGATCCAACTCCGTCAGATCCGCACTGTGTTCGGCAAATGACGCGAGAATCATCTGCCAGCGTCGAAGAGGAGATCCATCATCACTAAACCGAGTTGAGGCCTCAACTGGCGTTCCTGTCTCAGGCATTTCAGCGTCCTCGACATCAGTGGCAGAAAGCCTTCCGCGGCGAGGGTATCTCGAACGCCGACGCTGTACCCGCAAATCTGTTGCGGCGACGTTGGTATCAAAAAAATCATCATTATGGTGCAGTATCTTCTCTTCGAGAAACGCTCGTCCCAAATACTGCTGTGTCGGATCGCCAAGGGCGCTGAAGATCGTTTGTCGATCGTGGAAAAATGCGCGATCTTCGTCAGTCTTTCCTGGAACGCGTCGATTCGCGTCGAACTGCAGTGGAAATTCGTTATCTTCAGTCCACAAAAGCGGTGTCACCACACGACTTCGGTAGTCCTCACTCTCACCACTGGCAATATCGGCTAAGCGGTCGAGGTGAAAATGTGAATCGGACTTCGAGAGCCCCGCTTGCCGAAACAGCCTGTCAGCGTCATAACCCAGAAAACCGCTGTCGGGATTTTGCGTCCTGTTCCTAACCAGAATATTCAGCGGATCATATGTCGCATCGCCCGTTGAGTATTCTCGATTGATGTCGTAAAAACGGCGGTTATACGTAATTGGGTCGCCTTGCTGCGAATCGCGAGTCGAACTCGGATCAAAACCGGCGAGAGCCTCACGTATCGCTCGAGCTGTCGCCAGCACTTGGTCATAGATCGTCGAGTCAATCTGAGATTGGGTGTTATCCACCACGCGCCAGAGCCTAACATTGTTCGCACGGCCCCGCGTTGGAATGTTGGAAAACTTACTATCCAGATAAATGGTGGTGGTTCCCGTCCCACTTTGTCCACCTCCCTGATTCTGATTCTGGTCGACAACTGCGGCGACTTTCACCACAAATCCGTTCGTTCTCAAATTAGGCGGCAGTAGTCGTCCTACGGGATTGTTATTCCCAGTTTGCTGTGCGACTGTTTCAACGAAAAGCGTTTCGCCTACAGAAATCTGCGACCGTCCAATTTGGAGTCTAACCCCGCTTCCGCCTCCACCAGCTTGTCCAGTACTTTCAAGCTGGGTCGGACTTGTCACATTCCAACGGCCGGGCAATGGCGTCGGCGATAAAATACTAACTCTGCGTGCGGCAGGAATTCGAAAGATCTTATTATATTGTGGAACCGCTCCGGCAAGGATTTGAGTTTTGTTCCGCTCCAAGAATTGAATGGCCAACTCGATCTGCTGTTGGGCCACACGGTGATTCCTTTCAATACTTATGGCGGCCTTCGTCAGTTTCAAGGGATCGCCCACCCCGGACGGGTCGAGCATTTGGTCAAACTGTATCATAACCTTATAGTCCTCGGGACGAATGAAGGTGGGAAGAAACTTGGAGCCACCAAACCCATCAAAGATCTTTCGTCCGAGCAAATTTGGAATTGCCTCATTGACGTCCTCCGTCGTGGGGTCGTCGTCATCCGAAGAGGGATTGGTCACATCTTGCGGCTGCGCCAGGGTCACGGCCTGATACGCGGCATGCAGGACCAAAACGCCGAGCAGTACGAACGCGCGCTTACGAAACATGAGAGCCGTCCTTTGGTGGAACCCGTTTCAAAAAGCCGTAAGGGCAAGATGCGAAATAGGATTTGGCGAAAAGTCGCGTGGAAGGAGACTTTGCGCCGCATGCTAAACACAAAAGAAAACGAATTTTATGCCGCCCGAAAACCCGCCGTCAACGTAAATTCTCGAAAAGTTTCACTCATTGAATCGGTCAATCGGCCGGGTTCTGCGCTTGCAGATCGGCCAGCCCCTTCCGGTGGCAGAAGTCACCAAAGGATTCTCCGCCTTGCCGGTCTCGTTTGAAGTAGGCCAAGAGGGGTGATACCGCCGGCACGATCTCTTCCAACGCCACCATATCTTTGTAAAGAAACGCCAGTCGCGTTCCCTCGGCGTTGCCACCCAAATAAACCGTATATTTCCCGCGCGCATGGCCGACCAAACCGATGTCAGGCGTGTACGGGCGAGCGCAGCCATTCGGGCAGCCGGTCATGTGGACGGAAATTCGCTCGCTGATCAGGTCGAGCCTTCGCAGTTCCGCCTCGAGGGCATCGATAACGCCCGGCATGACACGTTCTGATTCCGTGATGGCAAGATGGCAGGTGGGGAACGCAGGGCAGGCGATTGAGTAACGTCGGATCAATGTCAACTCTTCGGCAGGCACGATACCGTGCTCGGACAGCAGGCGAGCGATGTCGGCTTGATCGCGCGGCTGAATGTCGCACAGGATAACTCCTTGCAGCGGAGTGAGTCGCGCGTTCATGCGGTAACTTTGCAGGATCGCTCGCAGACCCGATTTCAAGCGCAGTAAGCCCTCGTCCTGAATCCGTCCGTTCTCAACGTTCACTCCCAAGAACAGGTTGCCGTCTCCCTGTTCGTGCCAACCCATATGGTCATCGACGCCGGTGATGGCGACGTTACATGGCGGAGCCAACGGACGACCGAAATGCTCTTCGACCTTGCTCCGGAAGAAATCGAGTCCTTGATTGGCGATGACGTACTTGAGCCTCGCCAACTTGCGATCCGCTCGATTGCCCGTGTCGCGATAAGCTTTCGTCACGGCGGCCGCCACATCCACAACGTCGTCCGGTCGGACAAAGGCCAGGCGTTTGGCAATCGCGGGAAAGGTCCGCTTGACTGCGGGCGTGACCCCTTGTCCGCCGCCGACGCACACGTCGTAGCCTTCGATCTGGCCGTTCTGATGCACGGTTAGAAAGCCGAGATCGTAGGTCAGCAGATCGACGCAGTTGTCTTCCGGCAGACCGAAACCGACTTTGAATTTTCGAGGCAGATAACGTTCGCCGTAGATCGGCTCCTCGACCGGCTGAAACTCGGCGACGTTTTGCACTTCACCGGCTTGTTCGTCGCGCAGCCAAATCTCGAAGTAAGCCGTTGTTCGCGGACGCAGCAGCTCGGCGACACGAGATGCCAACTCCTGGTTGTCCCGGCGAATCGAGTTCGAATAGACCGGCGCCGGGCAGGACATGACATTGCGGCTGACATCGCCGCAGGCCGCAAGCGTGCTCAGCTTGATGCGGTTGATCTCGCGGATTGTGGCCTTCAAATCCTTTTTCAGGACGCCGTGAAGCTGCAAGCCCTGGCGCGTCGTGACTCGCAACGTGCCGTTGCCGAATTGCTCGCACAGGTCGAGTTCGGCGAGGAGTTGCGCGGCCGTCAGTCGGCCGCCCGGGACTCGCGAGCGGATCATCATGATGTAGATTTTTTTTTCGCCATGCCCTCGATGCTCGCGGTCATCCTGCTGATAGGTGCCATGATGCTTCAGTAAAGTTTCAGAGCCGCCGCTAAACGGTACGTCTGGTTGGAGCAATTCCTCGGCGATCGTGCCGCGCAGTT
>CAZPUJ010000164.1:0-29162 GCA_964589725.1 uncultured Planctomycetaceae bacterium | reverse complement strand
GGGGCGATCCTGTACGACGTCAACAATCGCGGCAACAAGCTGGCGTTGGGACAGTTCAATTCGGGAGCCGACGAGTTCCTGATGCGGAAGGGATACATCGTTGTCTGGAGCGGTTGGATCGCGCAGACTCAACCAGGTGGCGAGCGGTTGCGACTGCAAGCTCCGGCGGCGATCGAGGACGGAAAGCCGCTTGTCGGAATCGTGCGAGCGGAAGTCGTCGTCGACTCGGCAGAGGAAAAGCACTCGCTGGCGATGTGGGCTAATCAAGGTTCGTTCGAGCCGACCGAGCGAGGTGAAGCGACGGCGACTCTGACGTGGCGGCAACGCGAGCGTGATCCGCGCGTTGTCATTCCGCGCGGACAGTGGCGGTTTGAAAAACGTGCGATCGAAGCGGACGGCGATCGCGGCCAGTTGCCGCACATTGATCTCGTCGTCGCCGGTGGTCTTCAGCCGGGCCACATCTATGAAGTCGTTTACGAAGCTCAGGGCTCGGTGGTGCAGGGACTCGGCTTGGCCGGCATCCGTGATTTGATTTCGTTCTTGAAGCACGAGATGTCGGAGAAGAATCCTCTGGCGATCAGTGATACTAGCCCGACGCGCAAGCGAGGGACAGAGGTCAGCAAAACGTCCGATCCCTCGCTCGCGCGTCGGGCTGGTGTGTCGGCCGCGAAGTTTGCGTACGGGTTTGGCGTGTCGCAATCGGGCCGTTGCTTGCGACAATTCTTGTATGACGGATTCAACGCCGACGAGCAAGGTCGGCAAGTCTTCGACGGAGTGATCCCGCATGTCGCCGGCGGCGGCTTGGGGTTTTTCAATCATCGGTTCGCTTCGCCGACTCGGCACAACGGGCAGCACGACAATCACACGTTTCCTGCTGATCAGTTCCCTTTCACGTACGGCGATGAGCACGATCCATTCACCGGCCGCGAGGACGGCATCCTGCATCGTGATCGAGCTCGCGGCACCGTTCCGAAGGTGATGCACACGCAAAGCTCCAGTGAATACTGGCACCGAGCGGGTTCGCTGGTACATACCGATCCGCTCGGCAAACAGGACACAGTGATGCCGCCCGAAGTACGCGTGTATTGTTTCGGCGGCACTCAACACGGAGCTGGCAGCGGAATGCCGGCCGCGGCTCCGACATCCGGTCAGCTCATCAGCAATCCCGCCGACTACCGGCCGCTGATGCGCGCGTTGTTGACCGCGCTCGACGAGTGGGTCCGCAGCGGCCGCGAACCGCCGCCGTCCATTTACCCGCGCATCGCCGATGGTACGTTGGCCGGCTGGCGCGAAGCGGAGAGCGGCTGGCAACCCGTACCCGGCGTCCGCTATCCGGAGGTCATTCACGAGCCGGAGTTCGTCGATAGAGGACCGGACTTCTATCGCTTGCGTCAATCGACGATCGAACCGCCTCGCTCGCTGGGGCATTACGTCGTGAGGGTGCCGGCGTACCGACCGGACAACATCGAACATGGCACTCTGCAACTTCCCGACATCGCCGTGCCGGTTGCGACCAACACGAGTTGGAACCTGCGCAATCGGCTCGCGGGAGCGGAGGGAGAGTTGTTTGGCCTGAACGGCGGCTACATTCCGTTTGCCAAGACGGCCGCAGAGCGGCAAGCGAGTGGCGATCCTCGGCCAGCGCTGTTGGAACGATATCCCCACTTTGAAGGCTATCTGCACCAATACCGCGCCGCGGTCCAGCACTTGATCGAGCAACGCTATTTGTTGGCGGCAGAGGCTCGCGCCCTGGAAGCTCTCGCGGAAAAACGCCGCGCGGTGTTTGAGTGATCGCAGCGAGCCTTGGCAGAACCGGGAAGCGATGCCCCTCCTTGCCGTCCATCGAAACTCCGAAAGCGGTTTCTATGCTCCACGCGGCCAAGATTAAGAGATCCGTTACTGAAGCACACTAACCCGAAGCGTAAGCGAGGTAGTACGTTCCGTCCCTCGCTTACGCTTCGGGTTAGTGTCAGCATCGGCCGCGAGCAGGATATCGGCCGCGAGCAGGATATACTGCCGCCCCGGAAGGAGTGCTGATGGATGGCGACTGATGATGACGAACTGCAGCCCCCTGGCCAACCCGTCGAGCCTGGACCGAATTCGGTCGGGTTCGTGCCGCGTCGCACCGTGAACTTGTTTGAACCGCAGCAGCCGTTGAAGTTGGCGGGAGGCGGTGAGCTTGGCCCGGTCACGGTGGCATACGAAACGTATGGTGAACTGAGTCCGCAAAAGGACAACGCGATCTTCGTGTGCCATGCGTTGACCGGGGATGCTCACGTCGCCGGCTGGCACACGCCGATGGACCGCAAGCCGGGTTGGTGGGATGAGTTCGTCGGGCCGGGCAAGGGGTTGGACACGAACCGCTATTTCGTGATCTGCGCGAACACGCTCGGCGGGCGTCAGGGGACGACCGGCCCGCTCAGCACCAACCCGGCGAAGAGCGAACCTTATGGCCTGAACTTTCCGTTCATGACCGTTGGCGACATCGTCGAAGTGCATGCCGCTCTCGTGCGGCATCTGGGCATCGAGAAACTGCTGTCGATCATCGGCGGCAGTCTCGGCGGCATGCAGGTGCTGGAATGGGCGGCTCGATTTCCGCAGATGATCAGTTCGGCGATCTGCTTGGCGTCGGCGGCGAGGTTGACGGCTCAAGGCATCGCGTTCAACGCGGTCGGTCGGCGGGCAATCATTACCGACCCAAACTTTCACGGCGGACAATTCTACGACAAGCCGCAAGGTCCAAACGTCGGACTGGCGCTCGCTCGGATGGTCGCGCACATCACGTATCTGTCCGACGCCTCGATCGAGTTGAAATTCAGCCGCCGCTTGCAAGACTCTGACAAGTTGTCATACGACATGATGCGACAAATCGAGTTCCAGGTCGAAAGCTATTTGCACCACCAAGGTAAACGCTTCATCGAGCGGTTCGACGCGAACAGCTACTTGTACCTCACTCGAGCGATGGACTACTTCGATCTCGCCGATGCTTACGGTTCGATCGCAAAGGCGCTCGGCCGGACGAACGCAAGGTTTCTTGTCACCAGCTACACGTCGGACTGGCTGTTCCCGACCAGCCAAAGTAAAGAGCTCGTTCGTGCCTTGATCGAAGCGCGTCGCCACGTGTCGTTCATCGAGCTGACAAGCTCCTACGGCCACGATGCGTTCTTGATCGAGTTTGAATGGCTGGAAAAGCTTGTCCGGCCATTTTTGGAAACGACGTTGTTGGCTGTTCGGAGCGGGAAGTGATGGTGACACCGACAGAGACGGAGGCGTGTTCCCCAAGGATTTCCACAACGGAATTGCCTGTGTGACGTGGTGTTTGGCAGAATGCCTCGAGAATGGAGCTGCCTCGTGACTGCTCGAATGTACTTCGACGCCGTGGCATTCGTCGCGGACGAATCGCAGAAAAAGGAAAACCGCCCTTATGGCCAAGCGTTACTGCATGCCCGACCCGACGGCGGCTTTGACGGATAAGTTGCTGTTGCAGCAGGTCAAGCGAGATAGCCGCGTCGTGGACTTCGGCTGTGGCGATGGACGGTTGCTGGCGAAGCTGCGGGATGAGCACGGGTGCGAGGTTCAAGGGGTCGACGTTGATCCGGAGCACTTGCTCGCCGCGCTGGAACGGGGCGTGCCGGTGGTGCGTGCAAACCTCGACGCCGGGCTGTCCGAGTTCCCGAGTCAATCGTTCGACTTCGCGGTGCTCAGCCAGACACTGCAGCAAGTGCAACGTCCGCAGTTTGTGCTCGAAGAAATGTTGCGAATCGCTCGGCGAGGGCTCGTCGTAGTGCCGAATTTCGGCTACTGGCAGGTGCGGTTCCAAGTCCTCTGGCAAGGTCGGGCACCGGTCACCGAGTCGCTGCCGTACGAGTGGTACAACTCGCCCAACATTCACTTCATGACGATGCGCGACTTCCGCGACCTGTGCCAGAAGCAAAACATCCGCATCATCACCGAAGTGCCGATCATCAAACGCCAAGCCTGCCCTGACGCCTGGGCTGCGAATCTACGAGCGGAAAGTGCCCTTTACGTCCTGGAACGGCTGGGGGTATGACAAGTCCGAATTTGGAGGGCGGAAGGCGGAATGATGATCGCTGTCCGCCCTCCGCATTCTAACTTCCGCCTTGAGTTTGCCATGCCAATCCCCACGCAGCTCCTGCAACGCCTGTCCGAACTCTCGACCCCGGCGATCTTGGTCGCGTTTGGGATTCATCTGGTCGTGTTCTTGATGTTGTGGTCGGCGTACCGGCACAATCTGCGGACGATTGCGCAGGCATTGGAGGACTTCACGCGCGGGCTGCGGCATCGCAGCGTGCTCGACCGCAGCGTGCAGTTGTCAGATCAGATCGAAGCGTTTCTGACGGACGTAAAGGATGCCTTGGACACTCCGGCGCGCGGCGAAGACCGGCAGCAGTTGGCGGTGCGGCTGAGCATTCTGGACGAGAAACGCCGCTACTTGCACGCGCTGCGGTTCGAGACGTTTTACAACGTGTGGCGGTCGATGATCGAAACGTATCCCTTGGCCGGAATGCTCGGTACCGTGCTCGCCATCGGGGCCGCCTTGCAGGAAGGAAATCAGACGGCGGCCGGAGCATCGGTCAGCACGATCGTGAAGCATTTCGGCGAGTCGATTTGGTCCACGTTTGCCGGTCTGGCGGCGGCGGTGGTGCTAATTTTCCTGAACAGCCTGATCGAGCCAGCGTTCACGCGGCTGTCCGAGAGTCGTGCGCAGGTGCGCGACTTGACGGCGCGCGCGAAACGCGAACTCGCGATCTCGGCGGCGGGTTCGTCCGCGAACGGAGGCGGAACATGAGTCTCACGCGGCGCAAGATCACAATTCAGCTTGTCCCGTTGCTGGACCTGATGTTGGTCGTCTTGTTCCTGCAATTCATGGAGTTGAACGAGAAATCGCGCACGGAAGAAGCCCGAGCGTCGCAAGCCGTCGCGGAAACGCAGCAGGAACGCGCACAACTGCGGGCCGAACGAAACGCGCTCGCCGAGCGGCGTCACGATGCCGAACTGGCCGTCGAAAAGGCGTTTGATCAACGCGACTTGGTGGGGCAATTGGCGTCGGAGTTATTCAACCTGCCCGAGGACGCGATCGAGAAGCTGCTGAGGCAACGCTTCCCCGACGATCCGCCGACGTCGGACGAGATCGCCGCCATTCAGCAACAATTCCGTCGGTTGAAAGGCCGCCGCGGACATGAGATGGTCAAGCACTTATTGACCTTTGCGGAGATTCGCAAGCGATGCGACGTGTGGGAAATCTACGTCGCGGAAAACGGCGTCACGTCTCTCAAGACCGGAGACGACGTGAGTTCATTTCGCGCGGAAACTCCGCAGACGTTTGCCGCTCGGATCTTCGACCATTACCGCGTGCTGAAGCAACCTAAGAGCTTGGTGATTGTCCTGCTATCGTACGGTGATGCACGAGTCCCGGTCTGTCGGGCGGCCATCACGGGATTGCCCACGGCGATCGCACGAATGCAAAATGACAGCGCCGGACGCACACGCTTCGAATACGCAGTCATTGGCTATGATCCCGCACGGTCGCTGTCAGACCAAGACAACAAAAAGTAGGACGGCTAGCCAATCCGTCCCACTCTGCTCCGAAAGGAATTGATGATGCGTCGACTGCTTCCCCGCAAGCGGACGATTTTTGGCGGCGTACTACTGGCCGGCATCGTGGCCGGCATCTATTTCGGAGACAAACTGCCGCACTTGGGCAGCGGCTTCGGACTGGGATCAGGCGGCGATAATGTGCTCGGCAAGTCCGACACCAGACAAGTGGTTGTCAACGCCTCCAACAAGTCCGCCGCATCCGAACACGAAGCGACAAACGACTCCGCGGATCCGTCGCAAGATCACGACGGCATGTACAAGAAGCGGAAGCCACGTCTGCCGGACAACGTCCCTGACGACGGATTGCTGACGATTCTTGTGGACGATCGGCAGTACGCGGTCTGGAGGAAAACTCGCCGAGGGAACGGCTACCTTCCAGCCGAGTTGCCTGCCGTCGTCAAATTGGCGCTCAAAGCTCCCGCCAACGAGGAGGGCTTTCGCGTTCGCATTATGTACACCAAGACCGCGCGATATTCGGCGTGGCAAACCTTGCAACAAGAACTCGTCACCGCCGGTCTCACTGCGGATGCCATCCTAGTGCACGACGAATCTGTCGAATAGCACACAGTTTCGACGAGACCAACGAATCGGAAGTAGTCGTTGCATCGGCGACAGCCGCGGCGCGAAAGTCGATGGTTCAGGCAGACGGTTTCAGTTGCCAGATGTCGCTTCGGCCAGTAATTTCTTGTTCTCCGCGAGCCGTCGTCTGGAGTTCGCGGACCGGCAGGGTTTCATCCGCCGGTGAAGGATTTCTCTTCCTTTTCCCTCAGGAGTGAGCATCGTGGCCAAAGAAAAAAACAGTGATGTCCCCAAGATCGATCCCGATACCGCCCCGGAAGTGTCGGCACTGGTACCCACTCCGGCAGCTCAGCCGCAGCAGCAAACGCTCACCGTTGACGACCGTCATTCGACGGCGAGCTACGCGAATTTCTGCCGCGTTTCGAGCACGCCGGAAGAATTGATCCTCGATTTGGGCCTCAATCCGAATCCTTTCGCTCAGGGTGGCATCACGATCCACGTCGGCCAGCGAATCATCATGAACCATTTCACTGCCAAGCGATTGTTGCAAGCACTGGCCGTGACCTTACAACGCCACGAACAAGCCTTCGGCACTTTGGAGACAGACGTCGTCCGTCGCTTGCGCCCGAGCGCCTGAATCGTGAGACGTGTCGCTAAACGCGGGCTCTATCGGTACGCTTGATACGTCGAAGTTCCGCTGAGATCCCGCCTCAACGAACACCGTTGCCGGGTTGTCCCCAGCGTTTTCGCTCCTGAGCAATCACAACTCGATTGAGGATGGCTCGCATGAGCGAACCCCTGCCTGATCCTGATGGCGAAGAATTTTTGAATAATGAGGCATCCGGCACTCCGCAGAGCCGCGATGTTGTCAGCCAAGAGGTGCAGAATACTCACATCGGGGCTCTTGTTCCGGAAGGGGTCGCTCCGGGTGTCTTCACGACGGGTGCCGTCGTGCTCAACGGATCTCACGAGTTCATCATCGACTTCCTGCTGCGCATGTCGAAGCCGCAACAAGTCGCCGCTCGTATCGTTCTCCCACCGGGAGTGGTGCCCCGGTTCATCGCAGCCCTGCGTGAGAACCTGAAAAACTACGAACAGCGATTCGGTTCGCCCGCAATGCCCGGAACGCCCACTCACCCGCTATGTCCACCGGCGACCGCAATGACCTTTCAGCAGCAGCTACAGCAACCGCCTCAGCAGGGAAGCGCTCAAGAGCTTTACGAGCAGCTCAAAATCAAAGATTCCGATCTTTGCGGAGCCTACGCCAACGCCGTGATGATTGGACACTCGGCGACGGAATTTCTCTTTGACTTCATTACGACGTTTTTCCCCCGTTCCGTCGTTTCGGCCCGCGTCTACATGGCGGCCCCCAACGTACCGCGACTTCTGGAATCGCTGGTCCACTCCTTCGAGCAATTCCAGCGAAAAGTCCTCGGCCAACAACTTCCTCCGCCGCCGCAAAAACCGTTGGACGACCTCCTGTAGTCACCGTTGCGTTTTCGCCGTGAGAATGATCGACTGACAACTTATCGACGACTCGTGGAGATGCGTAAGTCCGTCCAGGTAAATCCCGTCGATGGCCTCTCGCCAAACTGATCCTCAGATCGACACTTACCCAACACGCCGGAATTGGGTTTGGTTAGGACTCCAACTCGTCCTGCGACTGATCTTCGCCGTCTGGCTTCAATATCGAGCACGTGGCAACGAACAACTCGCTGGCCATCGGGGCATGCTGTTCGTCATTAACCATCAGAGCTTTCTCGACCCTCTTTTGGTTGGCCTCCCCTTGCGTCGACCGGTGAGTTTCCTGGCCCGAGATTCTCTCTTCCGAGTCCCGTTGGTCGGTTGGATTTTGCGGCACACGTATGTGGTGCCGATCAACCGCGAGTCTGCATCCGCCGCCAGCATCCGACAGGTTCTTGCCCGTTTGCGCTCCGGCTACTGGGTCGGCATTTTTCCGGAAGGAACTCGAAGCTGTGATGGTCGACTCGGAGAACTGAAACCAGGATTTCTCGCATTGCTGCGAAGAACCGATGTTCCAGTTTGCCCTGTCGGAATTGCCGGAGCTCAAGCGGCATTTGGACGAGGGAAGCGATTCCTGCATCGAGCCTCGGTCCGGGTTGTGTTCGGAACACCGCTGATGTCTGCGGACGTTCATCGCGAGCTTGATCGAGGCGAAGAGGTGGTTCTCAAACTGATTCGAGAACGTCTTGAGACATGCCTGACGGAAGCGGTCCACTGGCGAGAATCTCATTGACAAAACAGCGCCGCAGAAGTTCTCTCAATGGGATCTTGGTTCGTTGACAAAAATAAAAAGGCTACTAACATCTTCCCTTCCCAATCGGCAGCGCCTCATTTGAGTGGCTGCGGAATGGCGGTATTGTGGGGTGTCACTTGAAGTTGGGACGAGTCAAACGTTGGTCGACAGTATGAAACAAGAGCGAATCCGCATTCGAATGGAAGCTTACGACCACTCAGTGCTGGATCAATCAGCAACCGAGATTGTTGACACAGCCAAGCGCACGGGTGCCGATGTCCGAGGTCCCATTCCATTGCCGACCCGAATTGAGCGATACACCGTGTTGCGAAGTCCTCATATCGACAAAAAATCTCGTGAGCAGTTTGAAATTCGCACACACAAGCGACTCATCGACATCGTTCAACCGACTGGGAAAACAATCGACGCCTTAAATCGTCTGTCGCTTCCGGCGGGGGTCGATATCAAGATCAAAGCGGCGTCGTTGCATGGATAGCTGTGTCGCGTTGATGACTCGACGCACTCCAAGTTTGTCTTTTGTGTGACGTTGGTGAGGGGATAATGTTGCTACTTGGTCGTAAAATTGGGATGACACAAGCCGTGGCCGAAGATGGGAGGGCCGTCCCGGTGACGCTCGTCCAGGCGGGCCCTTGTCGCATCCTTCGCATTAAGACGCCAGAAACCGACGGTTATCGGGCCCTTCAAATTGGCTTTGAAGAGAATCCGCGGCGATTGGCGTCGCGTGCTGAACGTGGCCAAGTTGCCGGACTCGATTTGTCTCCAAGGTCGCGGGCTCGCCGTAAGAATGCCGATGCATCACTGCGACTGGGCTGTGAACCGCCCCGCATCGTGCGGGAGATTCGCCTTTCAGACGAGCAGTCCGATTATGCGGCCGGTAGTTTACTGACGGTCGAGTTGTTTGCGAACAAGAAGTATGTGGATGTTGTCGGTCTTTCGAAGGGACGCGGCTTCACGGGCGCCATGAAGCGGCACAATTTCTCCGGCCAGTGTGCCAGCCACGGCGTCAAGCAGGTCCATCGACATCCTGGTTCAACAGGACAGAATACCGATCCCTCGCGCGTCTTTAAGGGTGCGAAGATGTCGGGGCGGTATGGTTGTGAGCGCGTGACGGTAAGAAATCTCGCACTGTTTTCTATTGATCATTCTAAGAACCTCCTGCTCATCCGAGGTGCGGTCCCTGGGCCAAATGGTGGTTTGCTGGTTGTTCGGTTCCCTAAAGAACCACCAAGAAGTGCCCTCTAATTTGTAGGTATTTGTCGCTCCGTTGATGACTTGTTTCCGAGGCGTAGGCAATGGCTTCCCTGGACATCAAAAATGCAACCGGTGAACGAGTTGGTGCATTCGAGTTCGACTCGTCAGTGCTCGAGTCTCGTATCAGTCCGTGTCTTCTTCGAGATGCTTTTTTAGCGTATGAGGCATCTGCCCGGCGTGGCACTGTGTCAGTGAAAACCAAAGGTGAAATCAAGGGGAGCAAGGCAAAGTTGTTTCGGCAAAAGGGGACCGGTCGGGCGCGTGCGGGCCAGAAGCGGACCCCGCTCCGCCGAGGCGGCGGGAATGCATTTGGGCGAACGACGAAGGACTGGCGAATCCGTATTCCGAGAAAAGCATTACGAACGGCCACTCGAATGGCCTTGTCGGGAAAACTGAGGGATGGTGAGGTAATCCTCATTGATGAACTCAAACTGCCTCTTCCTCGTACGAAGGATCTTGCACAAATATTGAAGCGTCTTGAGGTGGGTGACCGCAGTTGTCTCTTGGTAATTGCCGAAAATGATCGAACTCTGTGGCTCGCATCACGCAATATCCCAAAGGTCGCGCTGACCACTGCGGGCTGTTTGAACTCACATGATGTGATCAAGCACCGATTCGTGGTGATGACGCGAGAGGCCCTGGAACTTTGGATGCCGCGACTTGTTGCCTAGTTTACGGATATCTTTGTTATGAATCACGCTGGAGGTCTTGAGACTTATCAGGTTCTCTTGGGCACGTTAGTGACTGAAAAGTCGACGTATCAACGTGCGCGGTTGAACAAGTTCAGTTTTCGAGTGCCAGTCGCGGCGACTAAGCCGCTCATTAAGCGAGCGGTGCAAGAGGCATTCGGTGTGAAGGTCATTTCTGTGACTACTCAGTATGTGAAAGAGGCATCTCGGCGGTATCGCACGCATCGTGGGAAGACATCGTGCTGGAAAAAAGCCGTTGTCACTTTGCCTAAGGATGAGACGCTTCCGGTTTAGTCCGAATGCAAGGTGAACCCAAATGGCGATTCGTCAATACAACCCCACTAGTGCGGGACGACGTTCGGGAAGCGTCATAATTTCCGACGACCTCTCTTCGAGTCCCGAACAACCAAAGTCGCTGCTGTCGCCACACCGCAAGCGTGGCGGTCGAAACAATCAGGGGCGAATAACTGCTCGTCATCGTGGTGGCGGCCACAAGCGTAATTATCGTTTGATAGACTTTCAGAGAGGTAAAGACAGTCGTGTCGCAGTTATTTCGTCGATCCAGTACGATCCTTGCCGGTCCGCTCGTATCGCGTTGCTGAACTACGATGACGGAGAGAAAAGGTATATATTGGCTCCGGATGGGGTCAGAGTTGGCGAGAAACTTTGCAGTGGGCCGAATGCCGAGCCGGCCGTCGGTAACAGTATGACTTTAGATCGTATTCCACTTGGCATGACGATCCACAGTATTGAAATGGTTCCCGGGGGAGGCGCTAAACTGTGCCGCGCTGCGGGTGCCGGTGCAGTTTTAAACGCAAGGGAGAAGAGTTGGGCCCAGATTACGCTGCCATCCGGGGAAGTTAGGCGAATTCCGGTGGGCTGTAAGGCGACCATTGGGCGCGTTGGGAATGTCGAACACAATACAGTCCGAATTGGCAAGGCTGGTCGATCAAGGTGGAAAGGGGTTAGGCCGTATGTTCGCGGCGTTGCAATGAACCCCGTTGCACATCCAATGGGTGGCGGTGAGGGACGTACCTCTGGAGGTCGGCATCCATGCAGCCCTAGCGGAAAGCTAGCAAAGGGTGGAAAAACGAGAAAGCCCCGCAAGCCGTCGTCAGGCGCGATACTACGTCGACGCAGCTCTCGCCGATATGGTCAGCAGGTTGTGCGATGATCGGTAGCATCTTAAGAACCATCTATTTTACGAGGTGTTTCGATGGGTAGGTCGCAGAAGAAAGGGCCATACATCGACCCAAGAGTGATGAAGAAAATCACGCGTGCCGAGATCTCCGGACGGCACGAACCGATCAAGACTTGGGCACGTCGTTCGACAATCTCGCCGGAGTTCGTCGGGCATACCTTTTTAGTTCATAATGGAAAACTGCACATCTCTTTGTACGTGACCGACGAAATGGTCGGTCACAAGTTGGGAGAGTTTGCTCCCACGCGGACGTTCCGCGGGCACGGTGCCAGGGGCAAGAAATAGCAATGTGCCATAGTAGGAGGTAGGGGATGGCGCAGATTCGTAGCGCTGTTAAATTTGCGCGTGCGTCTAGTACGAAGTTGACGCGAACGGCCGATATCGTCCGTGGTAGGACAGTCCGAAATGCGCTTTTGGATTTGCAGTACCTTCCCAACCGTGGAGCTAAACTTTTTCGAAAGTGTATTTTGTCACTGGTAGCGAATGCTGAGGACCGAGGTGTTAGGAATGTCGACAACCTCATCTTGACTCAAGTGCAGGTGGGCACTGGTCCAATTCTTCGACGCATTCAGCCCAAATCTCGTGGACAAGCGTTTGTGATCCGGAAGCGATTGTCGCATATTTTCGTGAGTATTGATGTCCCTGAGCTGTGAGGTATCGGCGAAGTTAAGCGCATCATAAAAAGGTAGTGACAAATGGGACAGAAAGTTCGCCCGAATGGTTTTAGGCTAGGGATAATTGAAGGGTGGAAGAGTCGTTGGTACGCATCAAAAAAGGAATTTGGCAGTCTGTTGCATGAAGATTGCCGTTTGCGGGACTACATCCGAAAGAAATATCAGTACTCTGGAATTCCACGAATTGAAATTGAGAGAACTCGTGATCAAGTTGTGTTGCAATTGTTCACAGCTCGCCCAGGGATCATAATCGGGCGGAAGGGACAAGAAGTTGACAAACTCAAGACCGAGCTTGAGGAGCTTACTGGTCGACGGATGGATTTGAAGATAGTTGAGGTAGGTAATCCGAACCGCAATGCGACTCTCGTGGCGGAGGACATCGCACAGCAACTCGTGAAACGAACAAGTTTTCGCCGCGCAATGAAGAAGTCACTTGATGCCGTGATGGATGCGGGAGCTTTGGGAGTTAAACTGCAACTGTCTGGGAGACTCGGCGGTGCGGAGATGTCGCGTACTGAGAAAGCGATTCGTGGATCGATCCCACTATCTACCATTCTGCGATGCATCGATTACGGCTTCGCGATTGCAAAGACAGCCCAGGGTATCATTGGTGTCAAAGTTTGGATTGACAATGGACCATTCAACGACGGAGTGAGCCGAGATGGCACTCATGCCGAAGCGGGTCAAACACCGCAAAAGCCAAAGAGGACGCATAAAAGGTAACGCAAATCGTGGTAGCCGCGTTGCATTTGGAGATTGGGCACTCCAATCTTTAGATTCGGGCCACATCAAAGCGACCACGATAGAAGCGTGCCGTGTTGCGGCTAACCAATATATACGCGGAGAGGGAAAGTTGTACATCCGCATCTTTCCCTCAAAGTCCGTCACGGCTCGTCCGCTTGAGACGCGAATGGGTAAGGGAAAAGGTGAGCCCGCCCACTGGGTAGCGGTTGTTAGGCCAGGGACTATTCTTTTCGAAATTGGCGGAGTGACGCATGAGGCCGCATGTGAGTGCTTTACACGCGTGGCGCATAAATTGCCGATTCGTGTTTGCCTACTGGGCCGCGCTGCCAATTAAATGGATTGTTCTAGGGGCGTCATTATGCGGCCTAAAGATCTGGTTCGGTTGGGTGTTGAACAATTGCAGCAGACCAGGCGCACGCTTGAAATGGAATTGATGCGGAGTCTGACGGTATCTGCATCTGCAGGTACTGTCGGTCAAAATCGACGTGCCATACGTAAGGATCTGGCTCGTGTCTTGTCATTACTGCGAGCCACGCACTAACCGTCTATTTTACGTTTGGTGGAGGATAAAATGAAGCGCAGGGTTATCGGTCGGGTGACTTCCGACCGTATGCAAAAGACTATCCGTGTCGCTGTGGCACGTCGAGTTCAAGAGGCTGTGACCGGGAAGTTTATTCATCGGCAGATAGTTTGCCTTGCTCATGATGAGAGGAACGAGGCTAAAGTTTCAGATTTTGTGGAAATCGTTGAATCGCGGCCGCTTTCGAGACATAAGCGTTGGGAACTTGTGCGAGTGATGTCAAAGAAAGATTTGGCGAGGTAAGTTGCGACTGCTAGCACGTTCGACTATAGGTGTAATTTCCTATGATTCAGATGCAGACAATCGTTGACATTGCAGACAACACTGGTGCCAAATCCGCACGCTGCATCAAGGTGTTGGGAGGCACTCGCCGTCGTACTGCAAGCGTTGGTGACATCATCGTGGTGAGCATACAGAAGGCTCTACCTGGCGGCGGAGTGAAGAAGGGTAACGTCGCGAAAGCCGTTATCGTCCGCATTCGTAAGAAGCAGCGTCGTGAGGATGGTGGCTACGTAAGTTTTGACCGGAATGCCGCGGTATTGATTGATAACGATGGCAATCCTCGCGGTACACGCATCTTTGGGGCAGTGGCCCGGGAGTTACGAGAGCGTCGATTTATGAAAATCGTGAGCCTTGCGGCGGAAGTTGTCTAGGTGCATTATGAGACTTCGGCGTGACGACAAAGTTGTCGTACTAGCGGGCAACTGGCGCGGGCAGGGCCCCGCTCAGATCGTCTCGATAGACCGACGATCGGGGACAGCGATCGTCGAAGGCATTGGGCGCGCCATCAAGCATGTTAAGAGAGGTAGCGCGAAGAGTCCCCAAGGTGGTCGGGTCACAATTCCAGTCCCATTGAAACTTGCAAATCTCGCAATGTTTTGCGGGCGCTGTAATCGAGTTGCACGCGTGAAGGTACAGCTTGTCGATGGAACCAAGCACCGAGTTTGTGGTCGGTGCTTAAATGTTATTTAGCGGCTTTTTCTCTTTCGGTAATGACGATGGCGCGGCTAAAGAAATTTTATAGTGATGTCGTACTACCAAAGCTTGCTCAAAAGCTTGGGATAGAGAATCGTCACGCCCTCCCAAGGCTTAGCAAGGTCGTTTTGAGCATGGGGATGGGTAAAGCGGTGCAGGAGCGTAAACGCTTAGATGAGGCAATGACGCACCTCAGTATGATAACCGGACAAAAACCTTTTATTACTCGCTCGCGGATTGCTGTCTCCGCGTTCCGCCTTCGAGTCGGTATGGAAATTGGTTGTTGTGTAACGTTGCGCGGCGTCAACATGTACGAATTCTTAGACCGTCTGATCACGCTTGCGCTCCCCCGCGTTCGAGATTTTCGCGGGCTTAATCCGAATTCATTCGACGGCCACGGCAACTATTCGATGGGCTTGATTGAGCAACTAGTGTTTCCGGAGATTCCAGCAGACAAAGTTCAATTCACTCAGGGAATGAATGTCACCTTTGTCACAACTGCGGATAGTGACGAGAATGGCCGACTGTTACTCACGGAACTGGGCCTTCCTTTCCGGGCTTGAAAACATTCGGTCCCTATGAAAAGGTCTTCTAAGGATGGCAACTAAGGCAAAGATCGCAAAGGCTAATCGAGTACCTAAATTTAAGGTTCGGACGGAGCATCGTTGCCAGATTTGTGGGCGTTCACGCGCTGTTTATCGCAAGTTTCAATTATGTCGGATTTGTTTTCGAAATTTGAGCCTTGACGGAATGATTCCTGGTGTAAGGAAGGCGAGTTGGTAACTACGGGTTGAGGATGTTTTCACATGTTTACAGACCCCGTTGCGGACTTTGCGACTCGAATGCGGAATTGTTTGTCGATCGAGGCTGCGCACGTCGATGTTGCTGATTCAACGTTGAAGAGGGAGATTGCCGCGACTTTGCAACGTGAGGGATTTATTTGGGACTACGAGTGCGTGGCGAGTGAGCGCGGGTCGTTCGCGACTTTGCGGATGAACCTAAAATATGGACCCAGTGGTGAGCGAGTTGTTCGTAGTATCAAACGAGTAAGTTCTCCAGGACGGCGGATCTACTACGGTTATCAACGCATGCCGAGAGTGCTTGGTGGACTTGGGATCTTGGTGCTTTCGACGAACCAAGGAGTGGTTAGCAGTCGTGAGGCCGTGTCACGGCGATTAGGCGGCGAAGCATTGCTCGAAGTCTGGTAGGTTTGCGAGGCTGAGGTGATAAGATGTCACGTGTTGGAAGCAGGGTTGTGCAGATTCCGAGTGGAATTCAAGTTGACGTGCAGGCTAGACAGGTTGCCGTTGCCGGACCCCGTGGGAAATTGGAGTTGGCAATACCTATTGAGTTAAATGTCGAAAAGAAAGGGCAGGAAGTTCGTGTTGAAGTATGCAGCGAAGGCCGTCGAGGCCGTGCGCTACATGGTCTTTATCGCACTTTGCTCGTCAACCTAATCACCGGGGTACAAAATGGTTTTGAGAAACGTCTTGAACTTAGTGGCGTCGGATACCAGTGCGCGGTGAAGGGTAAACACTTAGAGTTATCGGTTGGGTTCTCTAAGCCGGTCGTGTTTGAGATCCCGTCAGGGATTTCGTGTGTGCCTACCGATAATACGCACCTAATCGTTTCGGGTATCGACAAACAAGCTGTTGGACAGTTTGCCGCGAAAATTCACGACGCTCGAACTCCGGATCCCTACAAGGCAAAAGGCGTCAGATACCAAGGTGAAGTCATCCGGCGGAAAGCCGGTAAGGCATTTGGAAGTGGCGGATAATCTGTCATTTTATTAGTAAAATGTTAACTGTTTAGCAAGAATGACGTTATGTCAAAGTTGAGTTCCATTAAACGGCAACGGCAGCGACGGACGTGGTCGGTTCGTAATAGATTGCGGCGATCCGGATTGCTTCGCCTGCGTCTTTCGGTTTTTCGTAGCAATAGGCATATTTATGCACAAGTAATTGATGACTTGCGGAGCATTACGGTCGTTTCTGCGAGTACACGTGAAGCTGCTGCGGGGATCGAACGGCCGGACAGCGGAGGACTTGTATCCGCCGAAAATGTTGGTACTCGGTTGGCACGCCGATGCCTTGAACTTGGGGTTTCGAGCGTAGTCTTTGACCGAGGTTGTTACAAGTTCCATGGTCGTGTTGCCGCAATTGCGCGAGGTGCACGTAGTGCAGGACTGGATTTTTGAAATTTCAACGAGGGCAGTTTCGTGGGCGACAACAGAGCAGAGCAAATTGAGAACGTTCTCCAGATTCGAAGGTGCGCATGTGTAGTCAAAGGAGGACGAAGATTTAGCTTTACTGGTCTTGTCGTCGTCGGTGATGGGAACGGAACGGTCGCGTGGGGGTACGGCAGAGGATCCGAGGTGCCAATCGCCGTAGACAAGGCGACGCGCGCATCCGAGCGAAATCGTATAAAAGTATCGCTCGTCCATCGCACGCTTCCACACCGGGTATTCGGACACTTTGGCGCGTCAAGAGTTTTGTTACTGCCTGCGAGTCCAGGGACAGGAATTATCGCTGGTGGTGTTGTGCGCTCGGTTTTAAAATGTGTCGGCATTACTGACGTGTTAACAAAAAGTTTCGGTTCGAACTGTCCATTAACATTGGTCAAGGCCGTCTTTGCCGCACTTTGCGAGCTCCGTTTGCGACAAGATGTGGCTAGGTTACGTGGGATAGAACTATAGTATCCCATGGGAGTGACACACATGCATGCATTGGGGATCTTTCAGGCAGCAAAACGGAAAGGCCCTAGCCGTAAACGGCTCGGACGCGGTATCGGAAGTGGGCATGGAAAGACCGCTGGTCGAGGTCATAAGGGAGCTGGTTCTCGTTCCGGAACGAAGATACGACTTGGACACGAGGGCGGACAAATGCCTTTTTTTCGCCGAGTCGCCAAACGCGGCTTTTCAACTGGAGGTAATTCGTCCCGAAAGGACGTTTCAGTCGTAAATGTCTGCGACCTCAACAGTTTAAGCGCAGGTGTAACGAGCGTCTCTCTGGGTGAACTAGTAAGCAGCGGAGTTATCCCACGAAGAGCGCGAAGGATACGCGTTCTCGGTAGAGGCACGTTGAATCGCGCCTTAATTGTCGACGCCCATTTCTTCTCGAAGGCGGCTGCCGAGAAGATCATTCGCGCCGGGGGGACCGTCGTGTCAGGTCAGGTCACGTCCTAGTCGCTGTCGCCAGGGTTTCCCAAAAAATAGTTCTAGTCCCTTTCGTCACAGCTTCGTAGTCCTAACGTGTGTGCAACGCTATGCTCCAGAAGATCAGAACTATCTGTGCGATACCTGATCTACGCCGTAAGCTGTTATTGACAGCGTTACTGCTTGCCGTCTATCGCATGGGTTTCTGGATTCCGTTACCGGTAGTCAACCAAGAACTTGTCCACAGCAATATCCAAAAGATTCAAGGCGGGCATCTTGGCGGCCTTGGTCAAATACTGCAGACGGCCTCACTTTTCTCGGCATCGCAAGTCGGATACAACACGATTTTCGGTCTCGGGATCATGCCGTATATCTCTTGTTCAATCGTGTTTCAACTTTTGGCGACCGTTTATCCACCGCTGGAGCGAATGCAAAAGGAAGGCGAATCCGGACGTAGACGAATAAACGAATTGACGCGACAAGCCACCGTTGTCGTGAGCTTGCTCCAGAGTTTTGCCTGGGTTCAAGCAATGTCATCTGGCAGTGTTGCGGGCCCTGGCATGCTTTTGTCAGATTATGACTCGACAATATTCCACATCGCAACCGCAGTCATGATGACGGCTGGCACGTTGTTCTTGATGTGGATTGGAGAGCAAATCGATGCATTTGGAGTCGGAAATGGCATCAGTCTATTGATTATGGCTGGCATAATGGCACAAATGCCGGGAGCGGTTTTCGAATTGGTTAGTCCACTTTTAAAACGGGGGGTGGCCATCGGATCTGATAATGGAGTCGATCGATTGCTCCTATTACTGGCGCTGTTTGTAGCGATCGTCCTCGCGGTAATCTTTGTGACGCAAGCGCAACGAAGAATTCCCGTGCAGAGTGCGAAGCATGTCCGCGGCCGACGTGTCTTTGGAGGCGCTGAACACTTTTTGCCGATACGGTTGAACCAGTCGGGAGTTATGCCAATCATTTTCGCGTCGAGCCTCCTTATGATCCCGAGTTACCTATATCACCAACTATTTGCGACGCTGACAGTTCCGTATTTAAACGAATTTCTCACACTTCCTGCGATTTACTATTTGACCTATGCTGCACTTATTTTCTTCTTTTGCTACTTCTGGGCGGCGGTTACATTTAACCCCAAAGAAATCGCCGCCAACCTCAAGGATTATGGCAGCTTTATCCCCGGATATCGTCCTGGAACTCGGACGTCGGTTTATCTTGAGGAGGTCGTGGTGCGAATAACGTTTGTTGGTGCGGTTTTTTTGAGTCTTTTAGCCATATTACCAAGCGTCATCGCTACAGTGATCAATGTCCCAATGTTGATCGCTAGTTTCTATGGTGGAACTGGCCTCCTAATTGTTGTATCGGTGTCCATTGATTTGATACAGCGTATTGATAGCCATTTGTTGATCCGCAATCAGCCGAGTTTGATCGACGCGTAATGAGATGTAGGTATTATCATGAAAGTACGGTCCAGTATTCGTCGGATTTGCGAAGGCTGCAAGATTGTCCGTCGTCACGGCCGAATGTACGTCGTGTGCAATCTTGATCCCCGTCATAAACAACGACAAGGTTGAGGGTGTGACAATGCCGCGAATTCAAGGCGTGGATCTTCCTAATGATAAATGGCTTTGTGTATCGCTCTCGTACCTCTTTGGTGTTGGCGACTCAATTGCGTTGCGCTTATGTCATCAATTGGGGCTTGACCCGTGTATCAAGGCCGGCGACCTCCCTGAGGACACCATTGGAAAAATCAACGGTTATCTGGATAAGGCGGTATTGGTAGAGGGGCAACTACGTCGGAGTATTCAACAGGATATCCTGCGTCTAAAGGACATTAAGTCTTATCGCGGAAGTCGTCACAGGCGTAACCTGCCAGTGCGAGGGCAACGCACTAGGACAAATGCGCGGACTCGAAAGGGAGTGAAGAAGACGGTCGCTGGAAAGAAGGGCGTTAAGGATATGAAGCACTAGGCGTGGTAGGTTTGGCGTGTTTTAAAGGGGACTGGCGTGTCAAGTGCCAAAAAAAAGACAAGAAGACATGTAAATAAGGCGGTGGCCTACATTAAGGCTACCTTCAACAATACTATCGTGACAGTTACAGATCCAGCAGGTGATGTACTTTGTTGGGCAACAGCCGGCACAGCCGGTTTCAAGGGGAGCCGAAAGAGTACGCCGTTTGCAGCTCAGCGTGCTGCCGAGATCTGTGCCGAGCGTGCAGCGAAATTCGGAGTACGTGAATTAGACGTACGCGTCAATGGACCCGGCTCCGGCAGAGAGAGTGCGATTACTGGATTACAGAACTCGGGTATCGTCATCCGGACGATTGAGGACGTCACTCCTTTACCACATAATGGTTGCCGCCCGCCGAAAAAGCGGCGCGTGTAGTGGAGCGGTGAGTGGTTGATTTGCGTTTCACATGTTGATCGGGTAAGGCCGTTTGTGGGAGCAGCGGGATGCGTATTCGTTGGCGCGGACTTGAGTTGCCTAGCAAGGTACTGTTAGTGCCTACAACGGCGACGGCGAATTATGGAATGTTTATTGCGGAACCGTTCGAACGCGGTTTTGGTGCGACAATCGGTAACAGCCTACGTCGGATCATGTTGTCAAGCCTGGAGGGAAGCTCGATTACCCGAGCGAAAATTCATGGCGTCCAGCATGAGTTCACGACGATCCCGGGTGTTGTCGAGGACGTGACAGACGTGTGTCTCAATATTAAGTCGATCATCGTCAAGAACCACAGCTCAAGCGCGAAGGTGGTGCGACTGGAGAAACACCAGCGGGGGGTTGTTACGGCGAGCGACATGATACTTGGTGATCAAGTAGAAGTCTTCAATAAGAGTTTCATTATCGCGACTATGACGGACGATGTCCCGCTGAGCATTGAGTTGACGGTCGAAAATGGACGGGGCTATATTCCGGCGTTCGATTATCATGCGGCGCATGATGAGGAGCCGGGGGTTTTATTGTTGGATGCGATTTTTTCACCGGTCGTTCGCGTGCGATATAAGATCGAGGATACGCGGGTCGGTCAGCGGACTAACTATGACCGGTTGATTTTAGAGGTTTGGACGAATGGTACTATTAGCGCAGAAATGGCAGTTGTCGAGGCTGCTAAGATTTTGCGGAAGCATTTGACGCCGTTCGTGTCGTTTCGTGAAAGTGGGCCGGAGATAAGTCCTGAGAGTGGACTTCGGGGCATGATGGATGCCACTGGTTATGCCCCTGTTGATCTTGAGCTGGAAGAGAAGTTGAACCAGAGTCTTGCGGAATTGAATCTTTCTGTGCGCGCCACGAATTGTCTGGAGTCGGAGGGTGTGAACACCATTCGGGATTTGGTGACGCGGAATGAGGACCAATTACTGCAGGTGAGGAACTTCGGAGAGACGACACTCGTTGAGGTAAGGGAGCGATTGGGGGCAATCGGATTACGATTGGGTATGAAGGTGTCGCGCGGTATCGGGGTGTCTTCCAGATAGACTTTATTTATTGGTGAGCGGAAATGCGTCATAAGGTGCGGGGACGAAGGCTGGGAAGAACTGGTGCCCACCGGGTGGCACTTTTTCGGAATTTGTCGCGGTCGATTATTTTGACGTGTGATCGGGACACAGCGGGCTGTTCGGTCGCAGAGGGCCGGATTCGTACGACGCTGGAGAAGGCGAAGGAGGTTCGTCGAGTTGTCGAACGGTTGATCACCGTTGCCGTGCAGGCAAAACGCTTTGAGTCGGCGGCGTCAAAATTGATTTGTTCGCATGCGCGTGGTAGCGACGAGTGGAAGAGATGGCGCAGTTCGAAGGAGGGGCAAACTTGGTTACAGGCCCAAGCAAGGTACATTCAGCGTCGGCGGCAGTTGTTTGACGTCTTGAGAAGTCGTCGGGTTTTGAATTTATTGCTTGACAAAATCGCCCCACGGTTCATGGATCGCCCGGGTGGATACACGCGAATTGTCCGCATCGCGAATCGGCGTTTGGCCGACGGTGCGAGACTGGCGTATCTGGAACTTGTTGGTGAGGCAACTCGACTTGCTGTCACGGTTAAGAGTTGACTCTTATTCGTGTCATTCTCTGACAATTGCGTTGGAGTCTGCCGAACATGGCCGTCGCCGTAGTAACGAATGCCTTCGCGCTATTTATCGTTTAGCGGGTGGCTTGCTGTAAGCGTATGATGCTGCGAAGCCCGTGTTTGCAATTCTTCCGTTGCTGCGACAATTGACGTGGTTTGGGGCTTGGTCGCATCGGAATTCCACGTGGCAAAGTCTTTTGGGGTTGTGTATCTCGTTGGGGCAGGCCCCGGTGATCCGGGGTTGCTGACGTTGCGCGGCCTTGAGTGTCTTAGACGTGCGGACCTCGTTCTTTATGATGGTCTCGTCAATTCCAGGATACTGCGGCATACGGCGGCGACAGCGATCCGGACGTGTCGAGTGTGCGATGGCACTGGGCTCCGGCTGGATCAGTCGGATATCAACCGTCAGCTGATCGAGGCGGCTCGCGAGGGCAAGACCGTCGTGCGGCTCAAGGGAGGCGATCCTTTTGTCTTTGGACGCGGAAGCGAGGAGGCGGCTGCTCTCGCACAGGCGGGCATTGCCTTTGAAGTCGTTCCGGGTGTGACGGCGGCAATCGCCGCAGCCGAGTATTCGGGAATCTCAGTGACGCATCGTGAGCAGGCGTCGGCAGTGGCTTTTGTCACGGGGCATGAAGATCCTGAGAAGAACGGACCTCGGCTCGACTTTACCGCACTCGCGCAATTTCCCGGTACGTTGGTTTTTTACATGGGGTTACACCGACTGCCGCACATCGCAGAAAGCCTCATCGCGGCTGGGAAAGGGTCAGAAACGGCGGCCGCTGTGATCAGCCAGGCCAGTCTACCGACTCAGCGAACCGTGACTGGCACGTTGGCGACAATTGCGGCAGAAGTGGCGACCGCCGGATTACGGCCGCCGTCGCTGATTGTGGTTGGCGAGTGTGTGAGGCAGCGTGAACGAATTGCGTGGTTCGAGCAGCGTCCCCTGTTCGGCAAGCGAATTGGAGTGACACGTGCTGAAGAACAAGCCGAGCCGCAGTTCAGTCGGATTCTGGAACTCGGTGCCGAACCGGTGCTGATGCCGACCTTGCGAATTGACCCGCCAGAAACGTGGGCTCCTGTGGACGACGTGATGCGACACCTTGGCGATAGGAATTGGATTGTGTTCACCAGTGTCAACGGCGTGCGGAGCTTCTTTAGTCGGCTTTGGAAAATCGGCTTGGATTTGCGCGCGTTGGGGCAAGCGCGATTGGCGGCAATCGGGCGATCCACCGCCGAGGCGCTGAACGAATTTCATGTTCGAGCTGACATCGTACCCTCGACCTTTCGATCCGAAGGTCTAGTTGAGGCGCTGCGTCCGCTGGTGGCGAACCAGCGGGTCTTGTGGGTGCGCGCCGATCGTGCGCGGGATGTCTTGCGGACAGAACTCACGTCGGCGGGAGCACTTCTCGAAGAGGTGATTGCGTACCGGCATCACGATCTCGAATCCTGGCCGGACGATGTTGTCGAGTTGCTGACAAATGGCAACCTGGATTGGATCGGCGTGAGTAGTCCCGCGATTGCCCGCAACATCGTGCGGATGTTGCCATCGGCCGCATGGCCAAACATTGGCCAGAGAATTCGAGTGGCCAGCATCAGCCCAGTGACGACGGCAACGTGTCGAGAAGTCGGACTTCCGGTTTCTGTGGAGGCGGCCGAACACACTTGGAACGGCATTTTCTCAGCCATCATGCAGGCCGAACAGGCCGTTGTCTAAAGTCAGCGCCGGGCTGCGCGAATTGGCCGTTGATGTGTTGCAGTTGCTGCGGCAGTTTGCTCCGAGGTTCTCGATTCGGAGTTGATCGTGAGTACAGGAATCGACTTGGGCATATGCGACAACGTGCCGAGTTGCACCAGTCGTTCGGCAAACTCCGGCAGGTGAGCGTTGAGGAAATCCAACAGCACTCGGTGGCGTTGCGGGTGCCAGCCGTAGTGTTGAAGTTCGGCGAGGACATCTTGAGGCGAATCACCTCGGACGAGCAAGCGATACGTTGCGACGACGCAGCCGGTGCGTTGAGTTCCCGCGGCACAGTGGACGAGTGTCGGATGGCCTTGGTCGTGAGCGACGGCCAAGGCGGCGACGGCTCGCGCGACGTGATCGGGGTCGCCAGTACCATTACCACTCATTGGAAAGCGATAGCCGATCAGGCCAAGGTCTTGAATTGCGAATTGTTCGGCTCGTTGATCGGGATTGCCAGGGTCGTCGTGAGTGAGGTCGATAACCACCGCGATGTGATTCTTTTGGAGCGTGCTTTGTACCAATGCTCGATGCAACTGGCCACTGCGATAGATCTTGCCGGGTTCGACGACTCCAAATCTTTTAGGAACAACGCGGTCACGGATGTCCTTTATCGCGGGAGCGCTCAGCGCTCCGAGGCCGACTAAGGCCGCGATCCAAAACACGCACTTGCGCCAGCGTTTCGACATCACGATCAGGCTTCCGAGAACGACGGATCGAGTATCGGTCGCGCGAGAGTGGCGACCAGCGGGCGGGACTGTAGCGCGGCTTTGGAGACGTGCCAATCCCGGATTGCTGATAGGACGGATTGGCACTCCATCCCACAGAGCCTTCAGGTCACGCAAACAGCGCGTCGACGAAGCTGTCGGGGTTGAAGACTTCCAAGTCGTCGAGTTGTTCACCGACGCCGACGTATTTCACGGGGATGCCCATCTGCTGGCGAATGGCGACGACGACTCCCCCCTTCGCGGTGCCGTCGAGCTTCGCCAGGATCAGGCCAGTGCAGTTGATCGCATCGGAAAAATTCTTGGCTTGGCTGAGTCCGTTCTGGCCGGTGGTGGCGTCGAGCACCAAGAGGGCTTCGTGCGGCGCGCCTTCGACCTTTTTGCTGATGACACGATGAATCTTGGTCAGCTCCTGCATCAGGTTGTGAGCCGTTTGCAGTCGGCCCGCAGTGTCGACAATGACGATGTCCTTCCCGTTGTTGAGAGCGTGCTCGCAACCGGCAAAGGCGACGCTGGCGGGGTCGGTGCCACTCGGTTTGGTGACGATGTCGCAGCCGAGTCGTTGGCTCCACAGGGCCAATTGTTCCACGGCCGCAGCACGAAACGTGTCTCCGGCGGCGAGCACGACCGATTTGCCGTTGCTCATCAAGAGATTGGCGAGCTTGGCGATCGAGGTGGTCTTGCCGGAGCCGTTGACGCCGGCGACCAATATGACCGTCGGTTTGCCTGACGAAAGCTTGAGTGGTGACAGCGGATTGTTGACATCCCAACTCGAATTGCCGTCACCGCGCAGCAAGCTTTTGAGCTTGTCCCTGATCGTCTGCCAAATCTCGTCGATAACAACTGTTCGGCCGAGATGCTTGTCGCGCAGTTCGGCAAGGATCGCATTGGCGGCGGCGACGCCCATGTCCGTGAGGACCAGTCGCTTCTCGAACTCGACGAGCTTCGGCTCGTCGAGGATGTCGCCCGCCTTGAACAAGTCGCGAACATCGGATTGCAGCAGTTGCTTGGTCTTCGCCAAGCCCGCTTTGAGTTTGTCAAAGAGGCCCATTCTCGGAGTCTTTCATCAGCCGTATCCGGCCTTTCATAAACGCGGGAAGTCCGTAGGTGCCCTTTGTCCGTCGGTACCACCTGACCTGTTCCTGGAAGTCGCCTCGTCATCGGCGAAGAGGGTAAACCACAAAGGCACGAAGGGCGGCATTCCTCTTTGTGGCTACGAGCCTTTGTGGTTCAAACCCGAATGCTTATCTCAATCGCAATCGCTTCCGCTCGTTTTCGAGGAGCACGACCTTTCGCAGGCGGATTGTTTTGAGAGTGACTTCGACGTACTCGTCGTCCTCGATGTACTCGAGTGCGATTTCCAGCGACATGTCGCGGGGCGGTTTTAGGATGATGTTCTCATCGTTGCCCGCGCTGCGCATGTTGGACAGCTTCTTCTCTTTGATCGGGTTGACGACCATGTCGTTCTCGCGCGAGTTCTCACCGACGATCATGCCCTCGTACACCTCATCGCCCGGTTTGACGAACATGTCGGTGCGTTCCTGCAGCTTGAACATCGCAAAGCCGACGACCTTGCCGTTCGCTTGCGAGACCAGCACGCCGTTGGCGCGGTGCGGCACTTCGCCCTCGCACGGCTTGTAGCGTTCGAAGCGGTGATGGATGACCGCCTCGCCCTTCGTCGCGTTGAGCAGCCGCGTTCGCAGGCCAATCAGGCCGCGCGCGGGAATTGAAAATGTCAGGTGCGAGATGCCGTTTTCGCTGGCGGTCATATCGATCAACTGGCCTCGGCGAGCGCACGTCGGCTCGATCACCGCGCCGACGCTCTCGGAGGGAACGTCAATCGTGAGCGTCTCGAACGGCTCGCACTTCTTGCCGCCGATCTCTTTGATGATGACCTGCGGCTTGCCGACCGAAAGTTCATAGCCTTCGCGGCGCATCGTTTCGATCAGCACCGACAGGTGCAGAATGCCGCGGCCGGAGACGATAAATTTTTCCTTCGAGTCCGCTTCTTCGACACGCAACGCGACGTTGCATTCGAGTTCGCGCATGAGCCGCTCGCGAATGTGGCGGCTGGTGAGGAATTTGCCGCCGTCCTTGCCGGCCAGGGGCGAGTCGTTGATCGTGAAGAGCATCGACAACGTCGGCTCGTCGACGGCGATACGTGGCAAGGCTCGCGGCGTGAAGCGGTCAGCGACCGTGTCGCCGATTTCCGGATTCGGCAAACCGACGAGAGCGACGATGTCACCCGCTTCGGCCTTTTCGACTTCGAAGCGGCCCAGCTTGTCGAACAAATTGACGGCCACGACTTCACCTGGCAACGCTGACCCGTCCGCCTTCATCACGGCGATCTTCTGGCCCTTCGTCACGCTGCCGCTGATGACCCGGCCGATCGCGATGCGGCCGACGTATTCAGACCACTCCAGCGTCGTGACCATCATTTGCAACGGGCTGTCGTTGTCGACGATCGGCCCCGGCACGAATTCGAGCACCTTGTCGAGCAAGGCTTGCACATCATTCGTGCGGACCTTCGGGTCATCCGTCGCATAGCCCTCGCGGCCACTGGCGAATACGTAGGGGAAGTCGAGCGTGTCGTTATCCGCGCCGAGTTCGACGAATAGGTCGAAGACCTCGCTGAGCACTTCCTGTGGACGGCAGTCGGGCCGGTCGATCTTGTTGATCACGACCAGCGGCTTGAGCTTTCGCTCCAACGCTTTCGTGGTCACGAACCGCGTCTGCGGCTTCGGGCCTTCGAACGCATCGACCAAAATCAGCACGCCGTCAGCCATGCCGAGCACCCGCTCGACCTCGCCACCAAAGTCCGCGTGGCCCGGCGTGTCCATGATGTTGATCTTCACGCCCTTGTAGGTCAGGGCGATGTTCTTCGCGAGGATCGTGATGCCGCGCTCCCGCTCCAGGTCGTTCGAGTCTAGAATGCACTCGCCCTGAAGTTGCGACTCGCGAAACTGGCCGCTCTGTTTGAGCAACGCGTCGACGAGCGTCGTCTTGCCGTGATCAACGTGGGCGATGATCGCGATGTTGCGAATGTCGTCGCGGCGGCGCGGGGCGTCCTTGTTGTGAGCGTGAGTAGACACTTTGTGCGGGCGAATCAAAGTCGCTGAGCTGGGCATTCTGTTTCAGTTCGGACGGGGAGCGTGGGGATAGGTCAAATGGCGGCGGAACAAGGGGGGGAGAAATGTAGCAGGTAGTGCCGAAACATGAAAGAGAATCTCCGGCTAGGGTGACGGCGAGAATTACCGGGACGCGGCGTGGAGCTGACAAGCGAGAAGTTTGATTTGCCTCACCAACAAAAAACCCCGCCGGGCCACAGGCCGGACGGGGAATGTGCAGATTCGAGGTGTAAAAGACCGATCCCTGACATCCGTTCCGAAAGGACCGTCACTTCCGTGTAACGACCCCGCCATGCTGGCCCGGTGGTTCTGACACATTGTCCTCCTGTCAAAGAGCCACGGAAAAGGAACTGCCGAGCGATCGTGCGAGGAGGGCAGTCGTCGGCTTGGTGAATAGTTTAACCGGAGAGGGTCAACTTCCCAAGAAAATTTTTGGGAAAGGTCGGTTTTCCCTAACACGACTCGGCGAATGCGAACGGAACCGTTGATTGGCGAAAGACTGACGGCGGCAAGTCCGGCACCGAAAGCGAGAACGGAGCTCCTGGTGAACGCGGAACTTCACGTCGCGTTGACCCACGATGGAAGCGGGCTGATCGCGAAGCCTTCGATGCGATCGGCGATGTCGACGAACGCATTCGTCCCGGCGTCGCCGCTGAGCGTGTCCGTGCTCCCTTGGCCATTGAGCAAGTCGTTGCCGTTGCCGCCTAACAGGATGTCTCTGTCCGCTCCGCCGAGCAAGGTGTCGTTGCCACCGCCGCCCTACAGCGTGTCGTTGCCCGCGCTGCCGTTGAGCACATCGTTGCCGGAATATCCCGACAGTCCATCGTTGCCAATGCCGCCCGTGAGTGTGTCGTTGCCGTTGCCGCCGTTGAGTGTGTCGTTGTCACTGCCCGTCGTCAGCGTGTCGTTGCCACCTTTGAGGAGATCGTTGCCGTCTCGACCCTTCAGCAAGTCGTTGCCGACGTCTCCCTGAAGCGAGTCATTCCCCGAACCGCCAATCAGAGTGTCATTACCCGCCGCGCCGATAAGCGTCACGTTGCCGGTAAACGCGCCGGCATTGAGCGTGTTGTTGCCCGTACCGCCGGTGAGATTCGCGGCCTCGATGCCGAACAGCGAATCGGTGCCGCTGCCCGTGAGCTGCGAGTTGGTCAGCGTGAAGTTGACGTTGCCCGACGCGATCACCGTGTCACCGAGGCCGCTTCCGCCATCGAGCGTGTCATTGCCAGTGTCACCAATAAGGGTGTCGCCGTCACCGTCCTGGCCATACAGTTGGTCGTTGCCGGTTCCTCCCGTCAGTGAGTCGCTTCCAACGCCGCCGTTGAGCGTGTCGTGCAGGTTGCCACCGACGAGCGTGTCGTTGCCGTTGTCTCCGTTGAGCACGCTTTCCAGGGCAGTGGTGCCAGTCAGCGAATCATCTCCGCCGGAACCGCTCAAGGTCACCAAGCCGTTAAAAGCGCTGGCGTTGATGGTGTTGTTGCCAGCGCAGCCCGTGAGATTGGCATGTTCGAAGCCCGCCAGACTGTCGGTGCCCAAGCCGCCAAACAACTGCGTGGGCGAGAGCGTCATGTTCGCGTCTGCGACCTCCACTAACCGGTCCGTTGTGCCGGCACCGCCGTCGAGCGAATCGTTGCCCGCGCCACCACTGACAGTATCAAAACTGTCGTCTTGTCCGAGGACCGTATCATCGCCATTGCCGCCGCTGACATAATCGTTGCCAGCTCCACCTTGGATCGAATCGTTTCCGGCCCCGCCGTCGACCGAGTCGTCTTCCGAGTGGCCATTGAGATCGTCGTTGCCGCTGCCGCCACGAAGCGTGTCG
>CAZPUJ010000163.1:0-2889 GCA_964589725.1 uncultured Planctomycetaceae bacterium | reverse complement strand
GCACTCAACAACGCGTTCCTGATGGACAGACACAATCAGATGTATTTCACAATTTGGTACGGCGTCTACAACCGAGTCACACGCGAACTGAACTATTCGGGCGCGGGTCATCCCCCGGCCCTGCTGATTTCGGGCTCCCCCGAAGCACCGACTCGATGCCAACAGTTGGAGAGTCAGGGACCAATGAATGGAGTGCTGGAAGACCTTCCTTACGATGCCCTGACCCAGTCGGTTGAACCCGGCGCACGTCTCTACGTCTACAGCGACGGCGTTTGCGAGCTGCACAAGCTCGATGGCTCGATGTGGGCATTCTCGGAATTTATCGACACCATGTCCCAGCCGCTCTCCCTGGGCGAATCCGCCCTCGACCGTATCCAGTCCGTCGGCCGTCGAGTACAAAGCGATCGCCCGTTTTTGGATGACTTCTCCATCCTCGAACTGACTCTGCGGTGACAAATGCAACCTTTTGCAGAATCATCGAACCGATGATGACCCTCGTCTGAACAGGCCATGCTCTTGTTTGTGTACCGAGTTGACAGTCGTTGGTGGGCCGAGGTGGAACACATTACTCCAGCGGGCTGAACACCAATCCGGTGAGCAACTTGGGATAGAAGAACGTGCTCTTGGGCGGCATCTTTTCCAGCTTGCTGGCGATGGCTTGAACGTGCCCGATCTCGGCGGGCGGAACCAGCACAGCAAGCTGACACGCCTTCGCCTGCTGGGCCTCGATAACTTCTTCCAAGACGTGCGGGAACTTGAAGGTTGGATTGGCCGCCGGAAAGGCCCGCTTCAGACAGTGCTCGACGACCAGCTTGTGCAGCATCGCCACTCCCAGCCCGCGCCAGGCGTCGCTTTGCTCCGGAGCCAGTTGTTTCATCGGGCTGGCATTGGTGACTCGGCCGAACAACCACTGACCGTCTTTGGCCGTGCCGAAGCCGAAAATGTTTTGTCCTCCGTCAGCGGTGACGAGTTCCCACGTGGCCTTCGCGCCGTCGGCACCTGTGCCACAGTCTTCCAATTTGAAATTTGAGATCAACGCGGATTTCAAATCCTCGGCCGTGAGGTCTGGTAGGCCGGAGAACAATCGGTGCGTCGGCAGAATCGCCAGGCCGGGGTCGTCCATGCCGACGAACATCATCAGCACGAAATTCGCCGGATGATTTTCGTCATTGTCAATGTTCTGACCTTGTTCGCGCAGCCAGCGGCGGTAGTTGCACGACGTCTCGTAGCGATGATGTCCGTCGGCGATGAAGATCGGCTGCGACTTGAGCGCGTCGCGGACTTGATTGATCACTTCTCGATCGGTCACCGGCCAGAAGCGATGCTTGACGCCGAGATGGTCGGTCGCTTCGAGCGGCGTCAGGCCGATGATCGCTTGCTCGAGAATCGTCTGAGCCTTCGTCTCCGGGTCCGGATACAAGCCGAACACCGGCGAAAGATTCATCTTCGTGGCTTTGGTCAGCAACAGCCGGTCGGCTTTCGGGCCGGACAGAGTTTGCTCGTGCGGGTACACGCAGCCTTGGCCGAACTCTTCCAAACGGCAGCGGCCCAGAAATCCTTTGCGGCAATAGCTGCGTCCTTCCCACTCGAACTCTTGGTGTTAGACGTACAGCGCGTCATCGGCCTCGCGCAGCCAAACGCCTTCGGTTTGCCACTGCTTGACGAAACCGGCCGCTCGCGCGTATTTCGCATCCGGCGATGGATCGCCCGGCTCTTCGCGGTTGAAGTCCACTCGAATGACGTTGCAAGGATGCTTTTTGTAAAGCGCGCTGCGGAAGTTTTCGTCGATGACGTCATAAGGGGGAGCGACCACGTCCGAGAGATCGCCCACCTGAGCCAAGTCGTACCGCCACGCGCGAAAGGGATGAACGTCTGCCATACTTGCTCCTTCCCGTAGGTCAGGCTTTCCAGCCTGACCCGCACGCTTGATCGACCTCGTGTCGATCAGCGAGTCAGCCTGGAAAGGCTGACCTACATTTTCTCAAAAGCTCGCCGAGCCTCGGCCACGAAGCGGGCGAGCAGTGTAGTGTCCTTGACACCGGGAGACGACTCCACGCCCCCGGCTGTATCGACACCCCAAGGACGCACAATTTGGATTGCGTCAGCGACGTTGCCAGGCGTTAGCCCGCCCGCCAGGACCAGCGGCGGCCAGTTCTCTCGGTCGTATTCTCTGGCGATCAATTCCCATGGTGCAACCTGCCCTGTGCCGCCAAATGAACCTTCCACGCGGGCATCGAGCAGACATCCTGCCAAGGGAACGTTGAGCCGCCGGCATTCGGCGATGAAGTCGTCCACGGGACGTAAACTGTCGCCAACACGGAACGCCTTGAGTACTTTCCAGTCGGGATGTGTCGAATGAAGCATTCGCAGGAATTCCGGAGTCTCGTCGCCATGAAGCTGCAGCGTCGTGATGCCGACTTTCACAGTGATGGCCTCGACCTCGTCGAATGCGTGATTCACGAACAGACCAACGGGGATCCCCAGGTCGTTCGAGGACGGAGAGAAAGGGAGACCGGGTGACGAGGAGGATTGCCGTCCCAACTGCCGCACGATCTCCGCCGCTTGAGTCAATGTCACACAGCGCGGCGACTCGGCAAAGAAGTTCAAACCGACCGCCGACGCGCCCCGCCGTAGGACTTCAACGGCTGTTGCCGCGTCCCGAACGCCACAAATTTTGATCCAGCCGGACATGGCTTGTTGGTTCTATCTCAAATCTGAAATCTCAAATTGAAACTTCCAAATCACATCTGCTCGCACGTTTTGATGCCCAGCAAGTCGAGTCCGGTTGCGATGACTCGCGCGGTGAGGTCGCACAGCAGCAGGCGGCTGATCCGCGTCGTGTCGTCCGGTTCTTTCAGGACCGAGCACTCTTGGTAGAACGTACTGAAG
>CAZPUJ010000162.1:0-6014 GCA_964589725.1 uncultured Planctomycetaceae bacterium | reverse complement strand
GCTGCTGATGTGCCGCCTCGCCGCTAACAGCACGTACCTCGTCAACAAGCAGAAGCCGGCGTTTTCGTCCAAGTTGGAACAACTTGAGGAACTGTTTGACCGGCTATTCGAAGAACCGGATCGCAAGGTGGTGCTATTCTCCGAATGGACCGGGATGTTGGACTTGATCGAGCCGATGCTCAAGTCGCGGAGCCTGCGATTCGCGCGGCTGGACGGCTCGGTCCCGCAAGGCCGTCGCCCGGCGCTCGTGCATGAGTTTCAAACGGAGGCCGACTGCAAGCTGTTCCTCGCGACGAATGCCGGCTCGGTCGGGTTGAATCTGCAAGCGGCGAACACGGTCATCAACGTGGACCTGCCGTGGAACCCCGCCGTGCTGGAGCAACGCATCTCGCGCGCGCACCGCATGGGCCAATCGCAGCCGGTGCAGGTCTTCATCCTCGTCACGCTGGAGACGCTCGAAGAAAGTCTGCTCAGCACGCTGATGCTCAAGCGGGATTTGGCCCTCGCCGCGCTGGATGCTGAGTCCGACGTCAATCAAATCGAGATGAAGTCGAACAGCGACGACCTCAAACGCCGCTTGGAAATCCTGTTGGGCGCGAAGGCCGAAGGTCCGCTGGACGAATCTCAGAAACTCGACCGCGCTGTCGAAGTGGCCGCGGTCGCGACGATCGAACCTCACGAGTCCAACACTCACTCGCAAGCCACGAGCGACAACGACGCTAGCCGACAACGCCGCGAACGAGTTGCCGCCGCCGGTGGTGAACTGCTCGGAGCCGCCTTCCAGTTCCTCGGCGAACTCGTCGCACAGCAGCATCCCGAACGCGAACCAATACCCGAACTGGCCCTCAACCTCAAAAATCGATTGGCCGAGTGCCTCACCCCCGACGACTCCGGCCGCCAACGCTTGACGATCACGCTGCCCAACGCTGCGTCACTCGACTCGATGGCGAATGCCTTGGCTCGGTTGTTGTCGGTTGGGGACGCGGGCGGAAAATAGTTTCGTGGTCGGCAGACCCGTGACGGTTCGATACGATCACCTCCGTTGTCGCATCGTTTTTGGAATCGGGAGTTACCGCCATGCCCTGCGTCTTTCCCGGAATGGACCCGTTTATTGAAGGCTACGAGTGGGAGGATTTTCATAGCCGGCTCATCACGGCGATTTCAGACGCCCTGGTTCCAGACCTGCGTCCCGATTACCTGGTGCGAACCGAGCGGCGTGTTTATGTCGAACATCCCTTCGACGACCCGCAACTCATTCGTCCCGATCTGACTGTCGTTCGGCACGCACGGCGAAGAACCGCGCGCCGCAGCGGGACCGCGTCAGCGACCGCCGTTCTCGAACCGGTGGAATGCACATTCCCTGGCCCGATTGAGGTGCGAGAGAAATATCTCGTCATTCGGAAAATGAATTCCTCGGAAGTGGTCACTGTCATCGAAATCCTGTCGCCGGCCAATAAGCGGGAAGGGAGCGAGGGACGTGAGGCATACCTCCTCAAACGCGACGAAATCCTGCAAAGCAAAACCAATCTTGTCGAACTGGACTTGCTGCGAGGCGGCTCGCGTTTACCAACCATCGAGTCGCTGCCGGAGGGGGATTACTACGCCTTCGTCTGCCGGGCAAAACGTCGTCTCCATGCCGACGTTTATGCCTGGCCGTTGCCGCACCGCCTGCCGACGATCCCTATTCCGCTGTCCCCCGGAGACCGCGAAGCGTCGCTCGACCTGCAAGCGGTGTTCGACGGCCTCTACGACCGCGCGGGCTACGACTACTCGCTGGACTACCGCCGTCCAATCACGCCACCGGCCGACAAAGCGACCGCCAAGTGGGTCCGTGAAGTGCTGAAGCCCCAGCGGTGACCAGTTTGAAGAGTCACGGCGGCTGGGTTGTGTTGCTGCCGACTGACGGCCTCGCCAATCACGAATCCCGCCACCGGTCGAGCACTTTTTCGACCTCATCGCGAATTTGATCGCGAGCGTCACGATGAGCGCTACTGCGACATGCCGTACTTCTTCATCTTGTTGTAGAGCGTCACGCGACTGATGCCGAGTTCCTTGGCTGTGTTGGTGCGGCTGAAATTGTTTTTCAGCAGAGTCTGCTCGATGATGTCTCGCTCCGTGAGCGAGATTTGGCGGTTGAGCGTCGCGGCGTTTTGAGCCATCGAGGCGTGAAGTTGCACGGACGGGTCGTTCGTCGGTCCCGCGTTGCCCAACAGGATGTCGGCCGGCAATTGGTCGGCGGTCAGCACGCCGTTGCGGCAGTAAATCACGGCTCGCTGCATGACGTTTTCCAATTCGCGCACATTACCGGGCCACGGGTAGCCGTACAACGCGTGGAATAGGCCTTCGTCGATCTGTTCGATCTTGATGCCGTGCTTTGCCGCCGATTGCTGGATGAACTTGCGAGCCAACATGGCGATGTCGGGCTTGCGTTCGCGTAACGGAGCGACTTCGAACTTCAGCATGCTGAGCCGATAGTACAGGTCCGGTCGGAAGCGACCCTTTTCGACCAGCGGCTTGAGATCAAGGTTGCTGGCCACGACCAACCGCGCTTGCGACTTCAAGGTGCGGTTTGAGCCGACCGGTTCAAACTCGCCAGTCTCGATGACGCGGAGCAACTTGACTTGCTGGTCCGGCCCAAGCACGTCGATTTCATCGAGCAGAATCGTGCCGCGACCGGCCGCTACGAATTTACCCTCTTTGTCGGCGTGAGCACTTGTGAACGCGCCCTTCACGTGTCCGAAAAGTTCGCTTTCGATCAGTTCGCTGGGCAACGCTCCGCAGGCGAGATGCATGAACGCTTCGTTGCGTCGTGGCGAAACTTCGTGAATCAAATTCGCCAAATACGTCTTGCCCGAACCGGTCTCGCCGATCAACAGCACGGTGACATCGTGTTGAGCCGCGACTTCCAAGTCGGACAACATACGCCGCAATTGCGGCGTGCTGGTTTCGAACCGCCGAGTGATGCCATGCAGAACGGTATCGGCCTCTTTGATCTCTCCTGCACGCGCGGACTTCGCGTCAGAAAACGCTGCCGAAGCTGCGGGCGACTGCGGACATTTCTCATTCAGCCACGCGACGACACGTTCCGTGGGGACGTTGCCGCGCAGGTGGGTCACGCCGCCGCAGGCCACCAGGCGTTCGAGGGGTTCGGGACAGTTGTCCGCCGTCAACAGCAAGATCTCCAGTTGCGTCAGTCGCTGCCGCAACTGAGTGATGACGTACTCTTGAGCATGTCCGCCGTCCGCCGCGACTTGAAAGTCGCCGATCAGAGCGTGAGCGGAATGTTGCAAACATTGCTCACCCGCCCGTTGTATGGTGTCGCTGACCAGGACGTCGAAGCGTTCGGACAACGCCAACGAAAGATCAGAAATGAAGATCGGGTTGCGGCTGCAAACGATCACAATCGGTTGGCTCATGTCGAGGCTCCGACGAACACGCCAAGGAATCAGCGCCAGCAAGAACTTCGCTGGGTGTTCGGAGCTTGAACAAAGCCAGTGCCAATCACGTCAAGGTTTTGAAACAAACGGCGGAGCCCCGCGATTCCCCGAGGAAGCACGAGGTTTCGTCACGACAACTCTCAAAGCCGTTGATGCCAGGGTTGCGAAACGGCAACCCTGGGTGATGACGTTCGACAACGTGGTGATTGAGAAACATCAGCCGAGCTGAGTGTGAGCCACAGCGCACGTTGTCGGTGGGCGAGTGACGCAACGGCGGCCCGACCCGGTCGACGTTTCCCGGAATCCTTAGAAACGCCGAATGAGCGAGACTTGGGCTTCGGCGTCGAAGAAGCGGTTTGTCCCGTCGCGCAATGGGAGGACTGCGGCCGCACGGACGAAGGTGTTGTTCCACCACGCGGTGTGCAGACCAAGAGTCATGTTGACGACGTCGACGTGATTCGCTCCGTTGCCGATCTGGATGCCGGCCGGGTTCTGGGGATCCTGAGTGCCGAGGGACTGCGCGGCCTGAGCGTCGTTCAATGTCGTCGTGTAGTGAAACTCCAGTACCGAGGCCACGCCGGTCAGTCCATCGTTGTCGTCGGACCGAAACCACCAGTAGCCAGCCGCGCCGTCCAGATACATCAGCGTTTGCTCGGTAATCCGTCCTGTTTGCTGGGCACCGGGACTCGTGAAGGTGACCTCGTTGCCGTTGGCCGCGACGTCCACTTGCAGAAAGCCAGTGAAAAACCAACTGTCATCCGGTGTGAATTGGATGGCCGCATAGGGCAACAGATGCACGGAATCATTGCTGATGTCGACGCGGCCCGGCAGTGTGGGAAAGAAAAGCGTCGCGTCGCTGCCGGTGGGAGTGGTGACCGCCAGACCCAGGGCGATCGCGAACGATTCGTCCGCGTACATCAGCCGCTTGAGCGTGACGGCCAAATTGCCGACACCGTCTGAGTTCAACCGGCAGTCCGTCAGGGCCAGGTCGGTCGTGCCCGAGAAGGGCATTCGCACATCGACCGACCAGATGCCATCGAGAAACGTCTTTTCGAAGCCCAGCGTAAACTGATCGACCGAGGAGTTCGCATTGGCTTGGCCGGGGCTTCCGGGCTCGCCTTGATTGATCTCCAAGGCGTTATGAAAGTGGTTGTAGTAGAAAAACACGCGATCGGTGGGCAACGCCCGAGCGTGCTCGTTTTTGTAACGCCGCGTTCCGCCTCCCAAAGGGACATCGGCGAGGATGGAACCCGAGGAAACTCGAGCGATGACGTTGCTGGCGATATTGCTGGTGATGTCGCCCGGGCTATTCACGCCTTCGCTCGGGACACTCACGCCGACTGTCAGCGGATTGTAGTAATCGCCGAACAGGTCTGGTGCTCGCGACAACCGCGCCAAGTACGGCTGCTGGTTGGGACCGTTCGGCAGCGTCGTGAACGGGTTCCGCGGCGTGGACGGCGCGAATGGATTTTGCTCGGACTGAGTTTTCTCGGACTGATTCGGTTCGGACGGAACGGGCTTGAATGGCTCAAGCTCTAGGTCGCCTTCCGTCGACTTGAGCGGCGCGGTGTCGGCGACAACCCGACGGCGAGGCTGGCTGGACGGCTGATCCGCCTGGACCGAGACCTCGGCGAGAGCAATCAATGCGATCGAAAGCAGCGTTGCCGCTAGCGCCGTCCGGCACATCATTCGTCCTCGTTCCCTGAGTTCGCGTCGCTCCGTCCTGATGAGCCACAACCAGGAGTTTATCGGCATTTCTGGCCGACAGACTTGGGCTGGGAATGGCTGGCACGCCTATTTTGCCGCGGCGTTTACAACAATGCCGGAGTGCTGACAAGGCCGAATTGGCGCTATCTCTCGCACTGCCACATCTGACACATTTGGAGGACGCTTCATACTAACCCGAAGCGTCAGCGAGCGCAGGGGTAACAGGCACTCGCTGACGCTTCGGGTTAGTGTCAGTCTCGACCGTGCTAGGTATTACAGACCGCGGTCTTCGTCCCGATGATGCGTCGAGCTTATGCCCTTTAGAATACCGCCGTTCAGCTCGATCCCTTTCGGATCGCTTCCAACTGCCGCAGCGAATCTTGAGCCTTTTTCCGCAACTTCGAGTATTCCGTGCTGTCCGGCACTTCTCTCACAAGGTCTTCGAGCAGGCCTGCCGCTTCCTCCAGAAGTCGCTGTGATTCCTCGTACTGTTGCCGTTGAGCTTCCAACTGGCCGAGATTCAAAACGAGTTCCGCAAGTTCACTGCGATAGCGCGGAATCGCCGGATTGCGAGCGGCCATGTGTTCGAAGGCTCGGCGGGCCTGCGAATACGCGTCGATGGCCGCGACGAGTGCGGCACCGTCGGTCGCGATCAGAGCGGCCTGCAAGTCGGCCCACAACCGGTGGCACAACGCGAGTTGATGCTGGTCTTCCAGGTCGTCCGGCTTTTCGTGCAGCAACTCGTCGTACCACTTGATGGCCTCGCGAATGTTTTTCTCGACGGCAACGGCATCGTTCTTGTCGACGGCCAAATTCGCGAGGTTGTAATAGCCTTTGGCCAGATCGCGCCGCAGTTTGCGGTCCTTCGGC
>CAZPUJ010000161.1:0-7801 GCA_964589725.1 uncultured Planctomycetaceae bacterium | reverse complement strand
AATGCTCGCGGGGACTGACAGGACGTCGGCGGATGCACCGCTGATCGAAATCCGGAAACAGCCAACAAGGTAATTCGGCACCGAATGCAAGTGGTGCATCTTGATGACCAACTTCGCTCCGGCCGAAACCTTGATCGGTTCGTTCGGAAAGAAGACCGCCTCACGCGGCACGTTCAGGCTGCCGGTTTTCACATTGATCGCCCAGCCGGTGGTCGGCTTGCCATCAATCGCGTCGTTGATCGGGTATCCGTCCTGCGAATGATCGGCAATGGCTCTGATCAATTCCTGGCGAGCGGGGGGCGTCAGCCCCCTGATGGCGTCGGAAGTTTCTTGGCCTTTGATCGCATCAGGGGGCTGACGCCCCCCGCTCGCCTGGTCAACGAGTACTTCAAACTCGCTGAGCACAAAGTTGCCGTCGGCTCGGCCGGGGCCCATCATCGGCAGGCTGGCATGATTGAGCGTTTCGAGACGCACGGCGGTGATCTCAGTCGCCGGCGCGTCGAACGTGATCGTGTAAACGTCATTCGCCGGCGTACTGAAGTCGACGAGCAACGTTTGTTCGGCGATCTTCGTCAACACGGCTCCTTTGTCGGTTTTCCAGACAGTCGGATCGAGGATCGTCCATGCGCCGTCGTCGGCTTGTGACGCGACTAGTTTCTCCCAATCGGGCAGGCCCTTGATAAGTTCGGTGTCCAGTTCCTGGAGCGGCTTCTCGGCAGCGGCGATTTCCGTTTCGAGCTGTTTGAGCGCGGCGGTTTGATCGAGTGACGGGACCGGCAGCGTCGGCTCATCGCAGGTGTTGAACACGGCGAACACGCGGTAGAAATCGCGCTGCGAGATGGGGTCGTACTTGTGCGAGTGGCACTGAGCACAGCCAATTGTCAGTCCCAGCCAAGCCGCACTCGTCGTGTTGACGCGGTCGACGACGGCCTCAACGCGGAACTGTTCTTGATCTGTACCACCTTCTTCATTGACCAGTGTGTTGCGATGAAAGCCGGTCGCGACGAGTTGCTCGGTCGAGGTGTTCGGCAACAAATCGCCGGCAAGTTGCTCAATCGTGAATTGATCGAACGGCATGTCTGAGTTGAGCGAGTTGATGACCCACTCGCGGTATTTCCAAATCTGGCGCGCCGAATCGATCGTGAACCCGTTCGAGTCGGCGTACCTCGCGATGTCGAGCCAGTGCCGTCCCCAACGTTCGCCATAGTGCGGCGAAGCCAATAGCCGATCGACGACTCGCTCGTAGGCACCCGGCTGCTCGTCGCGGACAAACGCATCCACGTCATCGACGCTCGGCAAGAGACCGAGTAAGTCGAGACTGACCCGACGAATCAACGTCGCACGATCGGCTTCGATGGAAGGAGCGAGTCCTTCGCGTTCCAGCCGAGCCAACACGAACGCATCAATCGGATTTCGGATTTCGGATTTCAGATTTCGGATTTTCGGCACGGTCGGCTGGCGGATCGGTTGAAACGACCAGTGATTGCTTTTGATTTGCTCGTTCGCTGCGACGGGATCGGCGGCTGGAATCTTGGCACCCGCGTCAATCCAGCGTTTAATCTTGTCGATCTCTTCGGCGGCGAGTCGCGGTTTCTCGTAAGGCATCGCCGAGACATCGCCCTGACCAAGCAATGCCTGAAGCAAGAGACTCTCGTCGCCTTTGCCCGGTACGACCGCCGCGCCGCGGTCGCCGCCTTTGATCGCGATGTCTGGAGTGTCCAGCCGATAGCCGGATTCGGTCTTCTTGGCCGAGTGACATTCGACGCAATGTTTCGCGAACAGCGGTTGGACGTCGCGGTCGAAGTCGATCACGTTCGCGTTCTTCGCCGTCGGATCGGACTGCTCGTCCGCAGCGGCAATGGGTGCCAAGCCCAAGTCGCGACCTTGCGGCAGGTCGCTCATTAGGCAACTCGACATCCACCACGCGAGCGGAAACAACAGGGTCATCTTGAGCCAACAGGATCTCATGCTGATCGGCACTCCTGCATGGAACGCGGCGGGATCAATATCCCAGGGAAGGAACGTGAGGCGGGGAAGACAAAGCAGCGTTGACGGGCCACATGCTACCATTGCCCTGAAAACCGAAGCAATCACGGACACACTAAACCTCAATCCAGCGACCCCACTGGGCTTGCCCCAGTGGTTTACAGGATTCTGCACTACTGAGCCGTTTATTTCGCGTGACACCGAGTAGTGCAAAATCCCGCGAGCCACCGGGGCAAGCCCGGTGGGGTTCGCTTGTTTGAGGACTAAGCCGACGCGCCCGCGAAGGCGAAGCGTAATCGCGCCCTGGCTATCGCTTCGGGTTAGTTTGGTTGCGGCTCCGCCGCCCCAAGGACGCATCGTGTCGCAAGCTCGCGAGTTGGCTGTGGCAATCAAAGCGAAGGCCGAAGCGTTGGGTTTCGACTTGGCCGGCATCGCTCCCGCCGTGCGACCGGACGGCGTCGATTGGTTGCGACGGTGGCTCGATCAGGGCTTCGCTGGCGAGATGGATTACATCCCACAGCGTGAAGCAGCTTACGAACATCCACGCGGCGTGCTGCCGCAGGTTCGCAGCGTCGTCATGCTGGCGATGAACTATCGCTCCGTGGAACCGGACAAAGGAAACGACGCGGCTGAGAGCGCCCCGCGTGGCCGAGTCTCTCGTTATGCCTGGGGCACACGCGACTATCATGACGTGCTGCGTGAACGGCTGCGGCAACTCGCGGACTTCTTGCATGAGCAGCGCCCGGGATGCCGAACGCGCGGGGTTGTTGACACCGCTCCATTGCTGGAACGAGATTTCGCGCGGCTGGCGGGTCTTGGTTGGTTTGGCAAGAACACGATGTTGATCAACAAACGCATGGGGAGTTGGTTCTTCTTGGCCGGATTGTTGACGGACGTTGAACTCGAATCGGATGACGCTCATCACACGTCGCACTGCGGCACGTGTACGCGATGTCTGGAAGCGTGTCCGACGGACGCCTTCGTCGAGCCGTATGTGCTGGATGCTCGACGATGTATCTCGTATCTGACGATCGAGCTTCGCAATCAATCGATTCCGACGGAGCTTCGACCGTTAATAGGTAATTGGGTCTTCGGCTGCGACATCTGTCAGGACGTCTGCCCGTGGAATCGCAAGTCGCCATCATCGAGCGAGCCGGCCTTCGCGCCGCGAGACGAACTCAACCCAGCCGACTTGGAATGGCTGTTGTCGCTTGACGACATGGGTTTTGAAACGGAGTTCAAAGGCACGCCGATGTACCGAACCGGCCGAGCAGCGTTGCTTCGAAATGCCGCGATCGCGCTGGGTAACAGCGGTGATGCGCGAGCGATTCCGACGTTGGCTCGCGCGGTGGGTGATGCTCAGCCGCTCGTGCGAGAGGCGGCGGAGTGGGCGATCACGCGGTTGAAAGGCGAGCATGACGTCACGTGAACTGGTGGGCTCTCGTGACCCTCTACCGCTTTCCCCACCTCCCCTTCTGCCCAACTTCATCCTGCCCGACCGTTGGAAGCATTCTTTCCGGTTCGTCTGGAGCAATCGGCAAAGTCGGACCGATAAAGCCGAGGAGACTGTCCGTTTTGCGCTGGCTGGCCCTGATTGATCCAGTTGAGCCTCGGCGTCTGCGCGACTGACGACCATAAACCGCCCTTGGCGGCTCGGAGGGGAAGATGGTTTCACGCAATATGCGAATGGCCGTGGGCGTCCTCTGCTGTTGGATTTCCTCAGTCCTGGCTTTCGCTCAGCCACCCGCGGAAAGTCCAACGGCTGCGGGCCTTTATCCTCAAGACGGCTCCTCGTACGTCTACAACAACGGAACAAGTTTCGAGGACGAACTGGAGCTCTCGCCGGTCTTTCGCTTCCAGGCCGACTGGGTCTTCTTGAAGCGGAACAACGACATCAACGATATCCCGGCCATTTCCGGACCGGATTCGTATGGGTTGAGCGACGCGGAGTTCGATTACAAGTCGGGCTACCGCTTGAATCTGGGCTTAATGAACGATGACTTCGAACTGGAAGCCACTTTCATGGAATTGGACGGCCTGAGTGCCTCGCGATTCGGCAGGTTGGCGAACGCGATCGTGTTTGATGGCCCGGCCGCATTTGCCGCCGCGATCCCAGGCGCGCGGGCGACCGTCGGTGCCACTCCCAACTTCCTGACATCCAGCACGCTGTTCTCTCCGATCAACGCGGCGGCCCTCGACCCCGCGGATGAGACCGATGGATTGGGAGTCCTCAATGAACTGGAATACATTCAACCAGGAGCCGCCTACTTCGCGTGCTACACGACCGACGTGCAGGATTTCGAGGTCAACTTCAAGGGCCGACGTCAGTCGCAGCGGATGTTTCGGTTCGGCGTTGGCTACCGAAATCTGCAATATCGCGAGATCGGCCAAGTGGGGTTCCGTGGCACGTTCGACACCGTCGACGCCATTGACGACTTCGATGTGCCGACCAACCCCGACAATCTCCCCAATAACGGCTTGTCCGATGGGTCGCTGATCCGTCAAGGGCTGACACTCGACAGCGGTGATGCCGACGGCTTCTCGGAAAACGATGTCCTTCTTCCTGGCGACAATGACGTGCTCTTGTTCGCGTCGAACACGCACGCCTCGAATCGACTTAACGGTGTCCAAGGCACGCTCGACGCCATGTTCCTGGAATCGGACTACTTCCAAATCGGCGGATATGCGAAAGCTGGTGTGTACCACAACGACGTTAGCGGATCCCTGTCCGAAACGTACACCGACATTGTGAACGATGGCTCGACCTACAGTCGTCAATTCAGTGATGCGAAAGATCGCATCGCGTTCGTGGGTAACTTGGGCGTGACGGGCACAGTAATCCTCCGGGAGAACTTCCGGTTCTTCGCAGCCTACGAAATGATGTTTTTGTCCGGAGTCGCGTTGGCTCCGGACCAGCAGCAAGGGTTGACCACGGACATCGCCGGCAATATGTACCTCGATTTGCAAACGAACGGCTCGGCGGTTCTGTACGGCGGACGGCTGGGCTTCGAAATCCTTCTTCCGTGAGGAAATGGGATTTCAACAAAACCCTTGGAGCCGAGCCATTTGCAAATTGGCGATGGCTCATTATCAATTAGCCGTTGAGTTCAATTGGCTGTCAAGCGCCACCTTGGACTGACGTGAGCCTGTTCCGCATTTCGCACGCCGAGTTCCGTATTGGAAAGCCTTCCGCCAATGAGTCAACGCCTTCGAGTGGCCGTGCATGGCGCGGCCGGTCGCATGGGACAGCGCATCGTCGCCTGCGCGCACAAAGACACCCAACTGCAACTCGCCGCAGCGCTCGATGCGTCCAACTGCCCGCGACTGGGTGAGGACGCCGGCGAAGTGGCTGGCTGCGGCAAGACCGGCGTCCCGATCACCGCCGAGCTGAAGTTGCCTGTCGATGTCGTGATCGACTTCTCGGTGCCCGAAGCGACCACTCATTTGCTGCCGATCTGCGTGGCGAAGAAGCTGCCGCTCGTGCTTGCGACCACGGGCTTCAATGACGCGCAAAGCGCAGCGATTCGCCAAGCCGCCACACAGATTCCACTGGTCTGGTCTCCCAGCATGAGTGTCGCCGTCAACTTGCTGATGAAACTGGTGCGCGACGCAGCCCGCGTGCTGAAGGCCAACCCCGAGGGCGTGGACGTCGAGATCATCGAGCGGCATCACCGCTTCAAAGAGGACGCACCGAGCGGTACCGCATTGCAGTTTGGCAAAATCGTCTCTGAAGAGATGGGCCAAACCGAACACGTGCATGGTCGCAGCGGACGACCGGGACTTCGGCCTCGAAACGAGATTGGCTATCACGCGCTCCGCACCGGCGACAACGTCGGCGAACACACCATCGTCTTCGGACTGATGGGCGAAACGATCGACCTGACCGTCCGCAGCCATACACGCGACAGCTACGCCTACGGAGCACTCGCCGCCGCCAAGTTTGTGGTGAAACAGCGTCCCGGCCTGTACTCAATGGCCGACGTGCTGGGACTTTAGCCGAGTGGCTTCTCGTGGCTCGCCGGTCACCGGCAAAGCCTTCCCAATCCGCAGAATCGCCAAAGTTTAACGCGCCGGACGGTCGATAACTCCGACGGGACACCTTGTCCGAACAGGAGTTCGATATGTCTTCCCTGAATCCCCTGGGTCAAGCCGTTGCCAATCCAGTGGCATTGGAATGGGGCGTGACGAGCCGCCCCAATGAGGATTCCTCGGCAGGGATTTGTTTGGAGGGTCTGCCCGCACCGATATCGGCTAATCCTGCCAAGATTCACAACGTGACATCGTCAGATGGTCACGAGGCCGCGCCGACCGTCAAGCCAGCCGGACCGCCTTCGAGATCGGAGCCCGCCAGACAGTTGAAGAAGCCTTCGTCCACCAGGAAAGACCCTGGTTTAGACCACCGGCTGAGTAACAGTCTGCTCGAGGCTCTGCGATCTCGTCGCGTCCGAGCGGGATTGACCTGTGTTGGCGTGCTGTTGGTAGGCGGTCTGTTCGCTTTGAACTTTCGCGAGGCCAACCGCTCCGCAGTCGGGAACAACGAATTCAACGAGATGGAATTGGATGAGTTCGGCGAAGGAACTCGCGCGTCGCGTCGCGAAGCCGACACCGCTGGTGAATCGTCCATTCAGTCGCAGCGTGATTCACAGCAGATGCCTGCCATTCAAACCGCGAGCCGTTTTGACCGATCTGGTTTGGAAAGTGACTGGCCCCCGCAGGACTTGGGACAAACCGGTTCGACGTTCGCGTCGAACGGTGCTCCGGCCAATCGCTTCCAAGCCATCTCAGCAACCAGCCCGCGAGGAGCGTGGCTCACGGGACAGATCGAACTGGATTCAAACGCGATCACTCCCGCTGCGGCCGAGTGGTCAAACTCCGGTTTCACGTCCGCTGGCGTGACGCCCGCGTCAAACCGCGATCGTTTCCAGCGCATGGCCCCGTGACGATTCCTCAACCACGAAACCTTAGCCAGCGATCAAGGTCACGAGCATGTACTCGCATTACTGGAACCTCGACAGCCAACCGTTCGAGAACACGCTCGATCCCGCTTTCTTTTTTCCCAGCCAGACGCATCAGTCCGCGCTACTGAAGCTGCGGTACATGTTGGAGAATCGCAAAGGCGCCGGCGTTCTCGTGGGACCGACCGGCTCGGGAAAAACATTTCTAGTACATCGACTTGCAGATGGGCTTGTGCCGCACGCTGGCCCGTGGGTTCACGTCGTCTTTCCGCGGATGTCTGCTGACGACTTGCTGAACTACTTGGCCACTCAATTGGGACACGCCGCTTCGACGTCGACGGACAACCGACTCTCGCGCAGCGCCGCGTTACAAAACATCGAACAGTCGTTGGTCGAGCACACGCAACAAGGACGTCATCCAGTAATCGTCGTCGATGATGCTCATCTGATTGACGACGCTGAGGCTTTGCAGACGCTCGAACTGTTGCTTAATTTTCAACGCTCGCCGCACTGCGACTTCTCCCTGATTCTGTTAGGTGACCGCCTGCTGCTGTCGCGAATCGGTCGCTTGCCACGCTTAGACGAACGAGTCGTTGTGCGATCGATGCTGCAACCGCTGTCGCAAGCCGAGGTCGCTCGCTACATCCGCTTCCGGCTGGAAGTTTCGGGTGTTCGGAACCCGATGTTCGAGGCCGCTGCGATCGACGAAATCGCTCAACTTTCTGGCGGCATCCCACGCCGCATCAATCGATTGGCTGACCTGGCATTGCTGGTCGGTTACGCCGACGAACGAACCACGTTGTCCGCCGAAGATGTCACTGCCGTCTCTGAGGAACTGACAACCGTCGGAGTCGACTGAA
>CAZPUJ010000160.1:0-4145 GCA_964589725.1 uncultured Planctomycetaceae bacterium | reverse complement strand
AGAAGTACGCCCGCCTGGCACCGCTCGTCAAACGGTATCTCAAACTCAAGCCCGACGCCCCGAAGATGGAGCGTCTGCTCCGCGACCTCGCCAAGAACCGTCCCGCCCGCGCCGTCGCGAATTTCAACGGCCACCGCAAATACTTCGACGTGGCGGGTCGCTTGGTCGAACCCAAAGAATTGGCCGTGAGCGTGATCGGCCTCCTCGCGCTATTCCTCGCCGTGTCCTATTTCATGCAGAGCTCTCTTGCCAACCGCGCGCCAGCGAACAACGTCGCGATGATCGCTCCCAATCCGCCACCGCTAATCCCTGGTCCGGCCGACGAACCTCCGACATCCAATGTGACACCCGAGCCGACTCCGCAGCAATCAGAACCAAGCGCCGAACCAGCTTCGTCCACTCCGGCTCGGTCGATGGTCAACAGCATTGGGATGGAAATGGTCCTGATCGAACCGGGTGAGTTTCTGATGGGAGCACCCGACTCGGAAGCGGAGGCGCAAGGCAGCGAGAGGCCACAACATCGCGTGCGAATCACGCAGTCGTTCTACATCGGCAAGTACGAAGTGACGCAGGCCGAGTTCCAGCAGGTCATGGGGAGGAATCCGAGTCACTTCGCGAACAGCGGTGACGGCAAATCCAGTGTGGCAAATCAGGACACGCAACGATTTCCCGCCGAAAAGGTGTCATGGACCGCCGCCGTCGACTTCTGCAACAAACTGAGTGAACGAGACAGGCTGACGGCGTGCTATAACCAGGCCCGACAACGGGTCTCTGATCGCGGTTACCGTCTTCCGACCGAAGCGGAATGGGAATACGCCGGTCGAGCAGGAACGACAACTCCTTTTCATTTCGGCAGCGTGCTCAACGGCGACCACGCCAACGTCAATGGAACCATTCCGTATGGTGCCACGACGAAGGGGACGTACTTGCAACGAACAACGGCGGTGGATGATCCGAAGTATCCACTGAACGCCTTCGGACTGGCGCAGATGCACGGTAATGTGTGGGAATGGTGTGAAGACGTCTATGACGAGAAGACCTACGCGGGACGCAGCGGCGTGACTCCGAATCCGGTCGTGACAAGTGGCTCGTCATCTCGTGTTTTGCGTGGCGGCGCCTGGCATTCCACTTTCCGTGGCTCGCTCGCTCTGCCGGCCGCTCCGGGGGCTCTCCCGACGACCGTGACCTCAGCGGCGGTTTTCGGGTTGTGTGTTCGTCTGGCGCGAGGACTGAGTAACTGCTTAACCCCTTTACCGCTTTACCATGTCTGAGCGGCGATAGCCGCTCAGATGTTCGGTCGCGAAGCGACCGTGTTTATCCCCTCGCCGCGCAGCGGCGCGCGAATTTTTTTAGCGCCTATACCTAGGTACGTCGCGGGGTCGGGTGTTCGGATTTTCGGAATTGGCGGGCACCAAGTCTGGGCAGCGAATCACGCTTTCTTCCCGCCAATTCCAAAAAACCGAACACCCGACCCCAACCCCTCGCTCGTGAAAACTTGACTCAATCACAACCACTTTCGAAAACGAAGGTGCCTAACGATCGATGTAGAACCACCCATGGCGCGTACGACCATTGAACTGGACGGGGGTGTCACTTCGGGGGGCATTTGGTACGCTGCCCGCCCTCGCGGCGAGAGACATTTCTCTTGGTGACCAAGCCGCCGTGTGTTTGATCGGTGTCCTCACGAGGATTCGCGCGATCATGTCTGACACTTCGACGGCCGTGCCGACCGCGACAACATCTTCGCCCACGGCCCGGCCCGATCAGCTCACCCCACAGGAATGGCTTCGCACGGTCTATCAAGGGGACGACGCCAAGCAGCTTACGCCACGAGCCGTCGTGACCGGCATGCTGATCGGCGGCGTGATGTCGATCTCGAATCTATACGTCGGGCTGAAAACCGGGTGGGGCCTGGGCGTGACGATCACGGCCTGCATCATCGCCTATGCCGTGTTCAACGTGCTGCAACAAGTCGTGCCGGCGTATCGTTCGAATCACTTTTCGATGCTGGAAAACTACACGATGTCCAGCGCCGCCAGCGCGGCGGGGTACATGTCGTCGTCGGGATTGGTTTCGGCGATTCCGGCGCTGTACCTGGTGACAGGACGCTCGCTGTCGGCGTGGGAAATGATGAGCTGGATCGGATCACTCTCGATGTTGGGCGTGTTTATGGCGATCCCGCTGAAACGACAGCTCATCAACGAGGAAGGTCTCCCCTTTCCGTCGGGCATCGCGACGGCCGAAACGCTCAAGTCGATGCACACCTCGGGAGCCGACGCGCTATGCAAAGCGCGGGCGCTGCTGTGGTCCGGCATCGCGGGAGCTGTCGTCGCGCTGTGGCGTGATGGACTGCCGGCCATCGGGGCGTGGTTGGGACTGAAGATGTCGTTTAAGTGGCCCAAATCTTTCGGCGAAAGTGCGGCGCTTCCCAGTGAGTTTCCGCTGTTTCCCGGTGAGACGGGGCAGGGGCTGCTGCACCGTTTGACGATTGGTTGGGAAGGGTCGCTGATCATGATCGCGGCCGGTGCGATCATGGGGATTCGCGTGGGAGTTTCGCTGCTGATCGGCTCGCTGATCTATTTCGGTGTTATCGGCGAGACGCTCGTCGAATTGCAGGTCGTCAAACCGGGTTACAAAGGGATCGTGTCCTGGACGCTGTGGCCGGCGACCGGAATGATGGTCGCGTCGGGCTTGCTGTCGTTCGCGTTTCGCTGGCGGACAGTGCTCAAAGCCTTCAGCGGCTTGACCCGGCTGGTGGGACGCCGTAGCGGCAGTGAGCAAGACCCGCTCGACCGCGTCGAAGTCCCCGGCTCGTGGTTTGTGATTGGAGTTTCTGTGTCGGGACTGGCCTGCGTAGTGCTGGGCCAGATTCTGTTTGGCATCGCTTGGTGGATGGGCATTCTGGCCGTGCTGCTGACATTCATCTTGTCGATCGTCGCCGCGCGCGCGACCGGTGAAACCGACGTCACGCCGATCGGAGCGATGGGCAAGATCACGCAGCTTTCGTATGCGCTCATCACTCCGCGAATCGATCCGGCTCAGTTCGCCTCGACAAATCTAATGACCGCCTCGATCACGTCGGGAGCGGCCTCGCACGCGGCGGACCTGCTGACCGATCTGAAGTCGGGATATCTGCTGGGCGGCAATCCCCGCAAGCAAACGATTTCACAATTCTTCGGTGTCTTGGCCGGGACGCTCTTCTGCGTGCCGATCTACTGCGCGATTGTGGACCCCAAAGAACTGGGAAGCACAAAACTGCCGGCTCCGTCGGCGAAGGTCTGGCAGAGTGTGGCCGAGATGCTCAGCAAGGGCCTGGACGCGCTCCCCGCTGGCGCGCTGCAAGCCATGATCATCGGCGCGGTGGTGGGCATCTTGCTGGCGCTGTTGGAGGAATGGCTGCCCAAGGAAAAACGAAAGTGGGTGCCGTCTCCGACGGGTTTGGGCATCGCCGGTGTGATCCCGGCGTTCAACTCGATGGCGATGTTTCTGGGAGCCGCGATTGCGTTTGTTCTCGCCAAGACGAAACCCAAGCTCGACGAACAGTACACGATCCCCGTTTCGTCCGGCTTGATTGCTGGCGAATCGTTAATGGGCGTCACCATCATTCTTGGGCAACAAGGTCCGGATCTGGTTCAAAAGCTCTGGGCCTCGCTGCCATTCGCGGGTTGAACCCCCGATTCACGCCGTTTCAAAAAGACTTCGTACATGACCAGACTCACCGGCCAAGTCGCCGTCGTCACAGGAGCCAATCAAGGGATTGGCAAAGGGATCGCGCGAGCGCTCGCGAAAGAAGGCTGCCGGCTGGCGATCTGCGCGCGGAATCTCGGCAAGCTCGAAGCGACCGCCGATGAACTGCGCGGCGACGGCGCGGAGATCTACTCGAAGCCGGCCGATGTCTCGAAGGAAGAGGATGTCGTCAAGTTCTTCGAGGCGGTCGAAAAACAGTTCGGTCGAGTCGACATCTTGGTCAACAACGCGGGAGCGTTCGACGGCGGTCGCCTTGATGAGCTGACCGCCGCCGCGTGGCACAACGTCATTGGGGCTTGCTTGACCGGCGCGTTCCTGTGCAGTCGCGAGGCGTTCAAACGGATGAAGGCACAAGGTTGCGGTCGCATCTTGAACATCGGTTCGATCTCGGGCCAGCG
>CAZPUJ010000159.1:0-6334 GCA_964589725.1 uncultured Planctomycetaceae bacterium | reverse complement strand
GGGTAGTGACACAAAAACGATCGCGAGTACGGCAGCGACTCGTCCGCGCCGCAGTGATCGTGGCCGTCGTAAACAACGCTGGGCGAGCTGGTGAAAACTAACTTGCTCACCCCTTGCTTGCGGCAGCCATCGATGACGTGCTGCGTGCCGATCGTGTTGACTCCGTGAAACAATTGCCACGGTCCCCAGATGCCGGGCAGAGCGGCCACGTGAAACACGACCTGGATGTCGCGACACGCCTCGGCGACCGCGATCGCGTCCTGCAAGTCTCCCGTCTGGAATTCGACTCCCAAAGAGTCGAGCTCCGCGTATCGCTGACGACTGAAGACTCGTACGCGATCACCACGAGCGACCAGTTGCTCGACGATGTAGCGGCCCAGAAAGCCGCCGCCGCCGGTGACCAGTGCGCGCATGAGGGTCTTTCGTTCTTGTGGCGAGCGGCAACAGGAAAATGACCGGTAGCCGAAGTCGTGAGACTTCGGACCGAACTCTCACGAGTTCAGCTACTCGCGGTGTCACAGTCTACTGTACCAGAAGAGTTTGACCATTTTTCCGTAACTGGCAATCTTTGCCTGCGAGCATGCCGGCCGCGTTGCCGATTGAACGAAGTGAGAGCTTGTGAGCCAAGTGGTCCGTGTTCGTAAAAGCGTTCCTGTGTGGTGCCGGCATTTTTTGCCTGTCCCGCATGTGGACGAGGGCATTGTCCAGGAGGAAGGATATGCCGGCAGTTCGCGGGAGTTGGGAAGCGATTGTTCGCATATGGAAACGATGGCGCCCGGCTCGACGTCGGCGTCGTTGGGATGGCTCGACGGGCGAGACCTTCGAGCCCCGTCGCATGTTGTCGGCGTTCGTGGTCAACAGCATGGCAGACTCGCACGATGCGAATCCGGGGGACGGATTCGCGCTCGACGCGAATGGCGACACAACGCTACGAGCGGCCATCGAAGAAACAAACGCTCTGCCGGGTGCCGACACGATTCAATTGCCGGCCGGCCGATTCACGTTCGGACAGGGCAGCAGCTCGTCTTTCATCATCAGTGACGACTTGCAGATCGTCGGCGCGGGAAACGATCAAAGTGTGATCGACGGTTCGGCACGGGATCAAGTCTTTCTGACGATTGGTTCCGGTCATCTGCGGCTGACTGGAGTCGATGTCGTCACCTCACACAATCTCGCCGCGAGCTTGCGTCCAGCGCTGCTGACCACGAATGCTCGGCAGATCGATCTGATCGTGTCGTTCTCTGCGACGCCGACTCCGCCGCGCGACCACATGACGATAACATCAACGGGCCTGTCTGAGCTTTTCAGCGCGGAGTTGCCGGAACGTGAGTTCGACTTCGCGCCGACTCGAGAAACGCTCGAAATCGCTCAAGCTGTTTTGAGTGTTTACGAAATCACCGGCGATGGCCCGTCTAGGATTCCGCGACCCGATGCGGCGATCGACGACATCATCAATGCGCTATTCCGCGATGAGCCTCCTGATCTCGTTCTGCCGATCGGCGGCGAGACGCCGGCGACGCCGATGGTCGATGACCGCTCGGAACTGGTGCTGCCGATGTCCGAGAGCGACCGTAAGCAGGACCGACCGGACGCCGACCAGTCGCCGAAGCTCGACAGCGAATCTCCAAGCGACGGCATGTCGATGAGTCAATCCGATAGTGACGACGAGCAAGCGTCCGAGGCACCGGTCAGCGACGAGGCCGTGCAAGCGATTCTGTGTGGTTGGGCCGATGACGCCGGTTGGCAGCCGTTCGATTTCTTGACTCGTGGCTCACGCACGAACGCCGTCTTGAGCATGACGGCGCGCCGTCCGATGGCCGCGATGGCGACACTCGTGCTCAGCGGGGTCGTGTCGCAGACCTGGACATGGACGAACGGCCAGCGCTGGCTCCGCGAATCGGTGTTGCCAGTCGCATGGCGACAGAGAGTCGAGCGACTGCGACGTCGGGCGCGGTAGGCATCGGCAGTCAGGGTCTTCGTTCAAAAGGCTGCGCCCCGTGCGCGGAATTTGTCCCCTCTCCCCCGCCGCGGGGGAGAGGGCTAGGGTGAGGGGGCGAGCGCTTCACTGGCCCGCGAATCCCCCTCACCCCGACCCTCTCCCCCGATGCGGGGGCGAGGGAGCAAGATTGCGAGCCAAGCCCGCGTTATGGATTTGCGTGCATGGTGACAGGATCGCCAGACGTGAGCGATTCGAGTTCGTCCGAGCGCAGCAGGATGTGAAACAGTGCTCCGCGGAGCGGAGTCGGCTCGTAGACAAGTTGGCCGTCGTGCGCGTCGACAATCGTCTTGCAGATCGACAGACCAATTCCCAATCCTTGCGGCTTCGTTGTCTGGAACGGTCGAAAGAGTTGGTCGCAGATTTCGGGCGAAAGGCCACAGCCCTGATCGCGGATTGACAGTCGCAGCCAACCAGGTCGATCGCGACACAATTGGACGTCGATCCGGTGGTCTTCGGCGGGCAATTCCTGCATCGACTCCAGACTGTTGCGGAGGAGATTGATCAGCACGTCGGTCATTTCGTGCCGATCGACGAAGGCTTGCGGGCGTCGAGGTTCCGGTGCGAACACGATCGGCGTGTCGGTCCAGCGTCGATCAAGCCGCAGGATCTTGACGGCATCGCTGACCAAGGGGGCCAGGTCGATCCACTCGCGGCCCATTTCATGACGCCGCGCGAAATTCTTCAGGCGGTGAATCGTTTCGCCGGCGCGATCACAGACCGACGAGATCAATCGCACCTGCTCCAGCACATGCGTCTGCGAGGGAGACTCGGCTGATTCCAGGCGCGTGGCCAACCCGGTGGCCACGCTGCCGATCGAAGCGAGCGGTTGCCCAATCTCGTGAGCCACGCCGGCCACGAACTCGCCCAGCAATCGCAGTCGCGATACGTGAAACAACTCGGCGTGGAGCTGCCGGACCTGAGCCTCCGTCTGCCGACGTTCGGTCACATCCAATGCCGTCGCCAGCCAAGCTAAACGACCTTCAATCGAAATCGGAGCGACGCTCAAATCGATCCAATGATCCTTGCCAGCTCTCGTGCGCAGCGAGACTTCGCGTCGCCAAATCTGTTTGTCTTTGGCCAGGCATTGGCGAATCTGGTGCTCCGTCTCGGGCTGATAGTCGGGGCGAACCAATTTGACGAAATCATGCTGCAGCAGTTCATCGCTGGTGAAGCCGCTCAACGTGGCCGCTGCCGGGTTCGCATACAGCATCTGATGGTCTCGTTGGATGGCCACGATCGCGGGAATCGTCTCCGCCAGCGTGCGAAACTTGGCCTCGCTTTCCCGCAGTTGTTGCTCCTCCCGCCGCCGTGCCGTGACGTCGCGAGCGATCATCAAGTACGCCGGTCGGTGATCGTAGTCGATCACCGAGTACGCCACGTTGACTTCGATCAACTGGCCGTCGAACCGGCGATACTGCGTGTCGACTTCGGTGGCCTTCGGATTCAACACGGACCACACTGAACTGCGAGTGGTCATCGCGATCGGCACAGCCTCGAAATCGAATCGTTGCCGACGACGCAATTCCTCCCGACTGCCGCCGAGCAATTCAGGCAAGCGGTCGTTGAACTCCAACAACTCGCCGGAATCAACGCCCACGACGAAGATCGCGTCGGGTGAATGCTCGAACAAGATGCGATACCGCACATTGCTTTTGCGAGTGTCGAGATCCGCTTCGCGACGCTCGGTCAGCAGTGCCATCATCAGCAACATTGTGGTGCTGACGAATCCCGAATTGCGCAACTTAAGCAGCAACCCCCAAGAGATCAATTCTCTGCCATCGTGCAGAAACAAACTCTCGTCGCTTAGAAACGGGCCGCGCCCCTGTGACGCGGCGAACAACGATATCAGCGTCAGGGCCAGAATCGTCAGCGTGGTGACACGACGACCCCCGCGCAGCAACAACCAGATGTAGACCGGAAAAATGACGGCCGAAGCGGGAATAAGCAGGTTGCTGGTCTTCGATTGCAACACGAACACCCACACTCCCGAACCGGTCAAGAAGAGTAAGAAAGCCACGTGTTCCAGCCATTGACGCAGGCCAAGAGTTTGCTTTCGCCAAGGCCACCACGCCAATCCGACGGGGGCCACGACCAGGACTCCGATCGCCTGAGCCAGCCAGCGCACCAAACACAATTGCTCGAACGGACCGAGCATCGGATACGCGCTCAGGCTCAATGCGGTCGAGCTGATTAGCGCGTTCAGCATGGGACAAAACACAACCGCCAAGGCAACGAACCAAGCGGTGTCGCTGACACGTGCCAATGGATCTCGCCCGGCAATCGTCCGCCGCACCCACCACACCGCGAGAACCGATTGCAGACAGTCGGCGATGACGACCACCACCCCCGCGCCGACGCTCACATTCTGCAACCCGCAGGCCACGAGCGAACCGAATCCAATCGCCGGCCAACGGCTCAGTCCCAGGTGCCACAAGCCCGCAAACGCCACTCCCGCGGCCGGCCACCATGGAGCCACCACGCCATTGACGCCGCGAAACTGATCTCCCAACCAAACCGCCGCCGCGGAGACCGCCGCCAAAGCCACAACCTCGACGTACCAGCGAGGCGATCGCCAAAACGTCGAGCCGCTTCGCGAAACCGCATGGGCATTCGACGAATCTTGGGAAATGTGCGTGGGTGACTGATGCGCGTGTTGAGCAGGCGTGGCGTTCATCGCAAAAAGTTTCCTTCGAATCGCGCACGTTCCGGCGATTCAAGCGTCACATCTTCTGCGACGCCTGGACTTGCAACACCGGCTGAGCGTGCTCGCCGCTGCACAGCACGACGAGCAAGTTCGAGATCAGCACTTCCTTCTGTGCGGGTGAAACTTCCAAGCCGGCCGCGCGCAGGCGATCGACCGCGTCATGCACGATCGCGACCGCACCCTCGACGATCGTCTTGCGAGCGTCGATCAAGGCCAACGCTTGTTGCCGCATCAGCATCGCTTGAGAAATCTCGGGAGCGTACGTCAGGTCGTTGAGCTTCACGCTGAGCACTCGGATGCCGGCCGGATTGACGGCGTTTTGCAATTCGGCGATGTAGGCTTTAGTGACTTCTTCGCTCTCGTTCTTCAAACATGGCTCAGTCTTGCCGGCCGACTCGTACGGGAAGCGGGCACTCACGCGTTTGATCACCGCTCCCAGTTGATCTTTGATGAACGTGTTGAAGTTGTCGACGTCGAGGGCCGCTTTGCGAGTGTCTTCGACACGATACACGACGACCGCGCTAATGTTGATCGGGCTGCCGTTCCGTTCGACAACGGTCGACGTTTCCATGTGAATCGTGACGTCTCGCGTCGAAATCCGCCGCAGCGACCGACCGACAGGATGAATCCAGCGAATCCCTTCATGCTTGAGCGTTCCGACATACGTGCCAAAGCGCAGGACAACCATCTCTTCGCGAGGATTCACCACAAAGAAGCCGAACAGCAGGATCGGTGGAAAAAAGATCGAGACAGCCACCACGAGCGCGATTTCCATGACAAAACCTCCGTTGAGCCGCGAAGCCGAAAACACCTCGGCTCCGAGCGTATGCCGTTGGTCGCGCAAACTTCAAGCAAGCCAGTTGTCCGCGCGAATGTCGTTGCCGTCGAGCACCAGCCGTTTAAGCGTGGTCAGCTTCGGCAGGTTGGCCAGCGAGGCGTCGTTGAGTCCCGCGTTAGCGAGGGTTGTAACGCGAGCAGAGTTGCCGAGTCACGGAGACGGTAGCCGTGGGTTTCAACCCACGGATTCGGATGGCGCGATCATCATTTCGTCGCGGAGCGACGATTGAACGTGTGGAGTGTCCGCACACACGAAATGGGTCATCCACGCAACGTGGTTTCAATCGTCGCTCCGCGACGCAATCGGTTTGCGGGTTCACCAACCGCGGGTTGAAACCCACGGCTACCTTCGGCGGTCGCTCTGCGACCAAGGCAAAAACGAAAGCGCGTTGCAGCCTGCATCGCAACTCACTTCTGACTGCCTTCGATCACGCCACCGTCCCATTGGATCTTGCACTTGGGCAGCGCGGCTTTCAGTTCGTCGATGCCCCCGGCAGTGACTTTGGTGCGGCGGAGGTCCAGGGATTCCAGGTTCGTCAGGTTGGCGAGGTGTTTGATGCCGGCGTTGGTCAGACCGCTGCCGGCCAGCGACAGGCGCTTGAGCGGCTTCAGTTCGGCCAGGTTTTCGGCCGAGAGATTGGTCAGGTTCGGGTGGCTGAGCGACAGGTCGCTCAGCTCCGGCTGTTGGCTGAGGTGAGTCAGTCCCGAGCCGCGAATGTCGTTGCCGTCGAGCACCAGCCGTTGGAGCGTGGTCAGCTTCGGCAGGTTGGCCAGCGAGGCGTCGTTGAGTCCCG
>CAZPUJ010000158.1:0-4552 GCA_964589725.1 uncultured Planctomycetaceae bacterium | reverse complement strand
GTTGCTCAGCCGGCGGCCGACCCGATACGCAAATGGAGTGTCGCCGGTCTATGCTGCGCGAGCGAAGGGGGCGCGGATTTGGGATGTCGATGGGAACGAGTACATCGACTGGGTCAGCGGCATTGGCGCGGTCATCCTCGGATATTGCGATCCGGTCGTGGACGACGCCGTGCGGGAGCAGATCGGCAAAGGAGTCGCGACATCGATCAGCAACGAATTGGAAATCGAACTCGCCGAGGAATTGTGTCGCACGATTCCGTGTGCCGAGATGGTCCGCTACGCAAAATGCGGCGGCGAGGCGTGTGCGATAGCGGTGCGGATTGCTCGCGGCGCGACCGGAAGGGACAAAGTGCTCTTCTGTGGCTATCACGGCTGGCACGATTGGTATTTGGCCGCGAATCTCGTGGTCGAAGAAAGCCTCAACGCGCATTTGGTTCCGGGGATCGAACCGATCGGCGTGCCGAAAGCGTTGGCGGGGACCGCGCTGCCGTTTCCGTTCGGTGATCTCGCGATGCTGGGACAGTTGCTGGATGATCACAAAGGTGAAGTTGCCGCGGTCATCATGGAACCACTTCGATCGGAACGTCCTGCTGCGGGCTATCTCGCGGGCGTTCGCAAGTTGTGCGACGAACAAGGTGTCGTGTTGATCTTCGACGAAGTCTCGTCGGGTCTGCGTTTTGGAATGCAGGCAGCACAGGGATTCGTGGGCGTGACGCCCGACATGGCGGTGTTCGCGAAGTCGATGTCGAACGGCTATCCGATGGGCGCGGTGGTCGGCCGGCGCGGCGTCATGGAACCGGCCGCAAGGATGTTCATCTCCAGCACGTACTGGTCGGACCCCATCGGTTTGATCGCATCACTGACGACGCTTCGCGAACTGCGCCGCCGCAACGTCTCTGAATCGCTGTGGTCATTCGGTCGCGAACTGCAATTGCAAATCGACGCCGTCGCGAGTGAGACTGGTGTCGACGTTTCTTGTAGCGGCTTGGCCGTGCATCCGCATTTGGAGTTTTCGTCGTCGTCGGCCTCACCCGATCAGAAGCCGGTCTTGGCGACCTTGTTCATCCAAGAAATGGCGAAGCGCGGCTGTCACGGCTACGCGTCGTTTTACCTCAACGCAGCTCAGGGAACGGCAGAGTTAGAGCAGACGGTGGCAGCGGCTCGTGAGGTCTTCGCGATCCTGCGCCGCGCGATCGACAGCGGTACCCCGGAGTCATTCCTCGAATGCCCCCGCCAGCAAGATGCGTTTCGGAGATTGGTTCGATAGGCTGAGCACTTCAATTGGGAGTGTGGTGACCGGAGTCACCGCTGTGCAGAATGCGCCGCGTCTTCGCCACCGCAAGCACGTCCCATCAAAGTTGTTCGAAAAACGACGGCTCCGGCCGTCGCGGTCCAGAGGTTTTCTGTGGACGAACCGCAACTCACGCTCGACTCTGGCCTCGAATGGCCGGACTTCGCCGCGATCGCGTTGTACTTCGTGCTGACGTTCGGCATCGCGGTGTGGTTCGGCCGTCGACAAAAGAACGTGGATGACTTCTTCGTTGGCGGGCGCAGGATGCCGTGGTTTGCGGTGGGGCTGAGCATCCTCGCGACACTGTTTTCGACGTTGTCGTATCTTGGTGTGCCGGGCGAAATCATCAAGCAGGGAATCGGGATGGCCACTGGATACCTCGCAGTGCCGTTCAGTGTGGCGGTGGTGTCGCTGTTGTGGATTCCATTCTTCATGCGTCTGCGACTGACGAGCGCTTACGAATACCTCGAACTGCGATTCAGTTACCCGGTACGGCTGACGGGAGCGGGCCTGTTCGTGCTGCTGCGACTGGGCTGGATGAGCATGGTGGTGTTCGCCGCGTCGATGGCACTCGACTGCGTGGTGAGCGGTTCCCCGCCGGGCAAGCCTGGTCCGTATTTCTACTGGTGGATTGGGGCGATCGGCCTCGCGGCGATGGTGTACACGGCCATCGGTGGCATTCAAGCTGTGATCTGGGTGGATGTCTTGCAATGCATCCTGTTGCTGGCGGGAGTGCTGCTGGCCATCGGATTCGTCGCCTTGACGGATGGCACCGGGCCGCGCGACTGGTGGGCCGTCGCGGCAAGTTCGACAGAAGGGCATACAGCTCCACCGGTCTTCAGTTGGGACATCACCGTACGCAACACGATTGTCTGGACGATGCTGGGCAATTTCTTCTGGACTATCTGCACGCACGGTTCGGATCAGGTCGTCTTGCAGCGCTACTTCTCGACGGCGTCGCTGCAAGCGGCTCGCCGCAGTTACTTCATCAATGTGCTGGTCGACTTGACGATGGCGGCACTCTTGTCGCTGGCGGGACTCGCCCTGCTGGCGTTTTACCTCAATCACGCGAATCTACTCCCGGGCGGCACACCCGCTCCGAAGATGGCTGACAAATTGTTCCCGCACTTTCTGGGGCATCAGCTTCCAGCCGGATGTGCCGGGCTGATTATTTCGGCGTTCCTGTGCGATGCGATTCAGACGTTGGAATCGGGAGTCAACGCGATCACGGCGGTCGCCACGAAAGACCTGCTGTTGCGGGGCGCTTCGACCACTGAAGCGGCGGCCGCCGAATTGACCGCAGCCCGCAGGTTGACCATCTTTATTACCTTGTTCGTCACCGCGAATGCCTATGCGGTCGCTTACCTGCAGCAGAAATTCGAACTGTCGCTGGTGGACATGATGCCCAAGTTCTTCAACATGTTTGTCGGCCCGCTAGCGGCCTTGTTTTTTATCGGGATGTTTCTGCCTCGCTGCACCAGTCGTTCGGCCTTACCGGCCGTGTTGTGCGGAGTCTTGGTCTCGATCGTGTGGAGTTGGTGGGAAGCGATCTTCGGAACAACAACGCGTCCAACAATTTTCTTGTCGATCACCGTGCCGTGTCTGACAACGTTCGGGTTGGCAGCGTTGAGCGGATTCCTGTTGGAACGCCGCGAACGCCACTCCGGAAGCGACTTTACCTGGTGGGCCGTGCTGCGACGCCCGTTGTAGGATGGGCACTACTGCCCGTCGTGTCTGTTGTGACCGACGGACGAGCAAGAGTGCTCATCCGACGACGAAAAACCGATCGAGAGGAGAATCCACATGCCCGGCGAACACGCCAAGCAGATGTACGACCGCGACGGATTTGTCATCGTTCGACAGCTACTCGCTCCAGTGGAACTTGCGGACCTGCGATCCAACCTCGATCGCTACATCCGCGAGGTCGTGCCGACGCTGCCGGATGCCGATGCGTTCTTCGATGACAAGTCTCGGCCGGAGACGCTCAAGCAGATGCAGCACATGCAGGGGGATGCGTTCTTCCGCGATTACGTCCGACAGCCGAAATGGCTGGCGCTGGCCGAGGCACTCGTCGGCGAGTCGGTTGCGTGTGAAACGCCCGAATGGTTCAACAAGCCGCCGGGAACGAATCACATCACGCCGCCGCATCAAGACAACTACTACTTCTGCCTCGCGCCGCCCAATGTCGTGACGATCTGGATGGCACTCGATGACGTCGACGACGAGAACGGCTGTCTGCGGTACGTCCGCGGCTCGCACCTGCCACCGATTCGGCCGCACAACCGCTCGAACGTGCTGGGATTCTCGCAGGGGATCACCGACTACGGTGACGACGACCGCGCTGCCGAGGTTCGCATTCATCTGGCTCCCGGAGACGTCGTTGCTCATCACGGCAACACAATTCACCGAGCCGACGCAAACCGCTCGACGACGCGCAATCGCCGAGCCTTCGCGATGGTCTTGAAAGGCGTCAGTTGCCGCCGCGACGAAGCCGCATTCGCGCGGTACATGGCGGCCGTCAAAGAGCAGCATCAGCAGATGGGTTTGAAGACGGGATGAATGACGAAATCCGAAACCCCCAATAAGGTGTCGCAATGCTGAAGACATTCGATTGGAGGATGGGCACTCTTGCCCGTCCAAATGCATCGACGGGCAATCCGCCGAAGGCGGACCATCCTCCAACACACCTGACCGCTTGGGCTGTCGGATTGATCATCGGCCTCTTGCCGACATTGATCCCGGCCGAAGACTGGCCGCAGTTTCGAGGCATCAACGCCAGCGGTGTCTCGACGTCGAAGAAGCCTCTGCCGACCGAGTTCTCGCTGGAGAAGAACCTGCGCTGGTCCGTAAAGCTCGGCGACGGAGTCGGCTGTCCGATCATCGTCGGCGGGAAAGCGTTCACAACGGCGATGACGAATGAGCGGACCTTCTCCGTCTTCGCGTTCGAGGCCGCGACCGGCAGGAAGCTGTGGCAGAAAGATTTCGAGTCCGGCAAGCTGCCGCGCATCACGCCGCCGAACAGTCACGCTTCGAGCACTCCGGCCAGCGATGGTCAAAGGGTCTATGTCTATTTCAGCACTCACGGCCTCATCTCGCTTGACGCGCAATCCGGTGAGCAGGCTTGGAAACGCTCACTGCCAAGTCCCAGCTATTTGATGGACTGGTGAGCCGCGTCGTCGCCGATCGTGCATGGCGAAACCGTCTACTGCAATCAGGACGACGACCTCGCGCCCGCGTTGTTCGCGCTCGATGCGAAGTCGG
>CAZPUJ010000157.1:0-10336 GCA_964589725.1 uncultured Planctomycetaceae bacterium | reverse complement strand
CTGGGATCGAGCCACACCGAAACGATGATGCCCAAGTCGTTCGCCTTCTCCTTGGGGATGTCACCCGCGCGGACGGCGTCGAGCACTCCGTTGGCGATCGCGGCCTGCACCGTGCCCATCAGGATGTTCGTGTACTTCTCGTCCTTGACCGTGACCTTGCTGACCATCACCGTGGCCGGGCGAACTTGTACGTCACAGTTCAGAATGGCGAAGACTCGCGAGTGCCCCTTGATCTGATCGCCGATCAAGTTGGCGATCGCGTACCCGACGGGCCCATCCAGTTCGCCAATGATCACTTCCGGCTCCGCCGCCGACCACGCCGGAGCGGCTTCGACAAGAGCTTCACCTGTTCGCATCACGATTCGCTGAGTCATGCTTTGTCCTTTGTCCTCGGTTTTTGGCCAGTCGTTGAGCCAATTGGGCCGAAAGAGTAGGCAAAGAACCACGGACGGTCGAGCGACTGCTCGTAGCGACAAGCTGCCAGCTTGCCGTCCGCAAGCAGGCTGCTTGCGGCGACGGCGTGACACACACGCGCAAAGATTCGGTCCGCTGCTTTTGCTGGCGATTGTGAACAGCCGTGGGCATAATCGTTCCTGTCCAGAGTCAGCCCTGCCGGAGCCTGCTCATGCCGGACGTTCGCACGATTCGAGTCTTCATCGCCTCGCCGGGGGATTTGGCGGTGGAGGGGCCGGCAGTCGGGTGGGACACGCTCGCCCAAACACACCTGGGGCATCCCCAACGAGTGACTGGCGATCAAAGGTTGACTCGCCGGTGCGAGTCTTCTGGCGAGCGACGGCCCACCAGCCATTCCCTGGCCCCGACCGCCTCCCGCGAACGCCAGCCAACGGCACGACCTCGCGACCGACACGCGGACCCCGTCTGTCGCTCAGTTCGACGCCGCCGACGCCGGCAAAACCGCCGCCGACTGGCTCCGCTGGGAAAACACCACAGGCGAAACCGGCCCCTGGTCCGCGGCCGTGTCCGCAACCGTCACGGGGTAGGAAGTCAGTGAGCAGTTTGTGTGGCCCATCTTCGCCGAGGCAAGCTGGGCCACCCGCGAAGGACATTCTCGTGGAGGGATCATCGTGAAAGACGATTTGGTTTGGATTCTGAAATGGATCAGGCGACACGCATTCCAACCACTTTTTTGGATTGGACCCTTTGTTACGTTGGTTTATTCAAACTTGGCAACGCAAACGAACCCGGTTCAGTATGCATTAGAGACCGGGCCAGTTCATTTCCGCGTTGGCTGTCTGGTCGTAGCAGTTGGGTTCCTCATTTCCCTTGTTGTTGAACTGTGCCGGAGGCTTATTCGTGCTTCCATTCCCCGTGACGTTTTTTACAGGAAAACTGCGGTCGCCCAGCTATCGGATTGGAAGTTAGACGCGCATTGGCTGCCCTTTGACGGAATCGTTGAAATCTGCCTCGCGCCCAATTTGCTGGAGCCTGATAATCCACCTGGTGAAAACGGCTGGTCATTTGGCGATTGCAAACTGAAACGCCTTGGCAAATTTGACCGTACCCCGAGCCTTGCCACCCATTATGAATCAACATGGAAGAAAACCGTTGACCCGGAGAAGCTAAAACGTGACGGGACCAAATATGTCCTGGTTAATAAGCCAACAAGCGAAACCGATGAGCACTTCATCCGCCTCGAATTGAGGGAGACAAAGTGGAGCCATATCCAATCCTTTCTGGATCAGATCAAGCCCGAACACGAGGGCAGAAAAACTCTCTTTGCAACCGCTGATCCGGAGTACCGTGAAGACACCAAGCCACGCATGGACTTCACGATCAGCCGCGTTCCTCATTCGCTATGTCTCCACGGCGTGGTCGTGACCACGGACAAGAAGGTTCTTGCACTTCAACGACCCGGTCCCGAAAGAACTGATTATCATCCGTTCGCCTGGAGCTTTTCATTCGAAGAACAGCTCGCCGATAAGGATTTCACGAACGAGAATGGTGAGGTTGACATCAAAGCTTGGCTGATTCGTTCTGTTCGCCAAGAGTAAGCGCCCACCAAACCCATGTGCTACGAGGTGTCGGTTTCGGCGGTGGTGGTGTTGGGGCGGCGTTCGGCTCGGCGGGCGGATTTTCGAGCGTAGCGGTCGCGGCGTTCGGCTTGACGGTAAGTTCGGATGGCTTCGGGGTGCGCGGTGGCCCAGGTGTCGGGGCGGAGCGCGGCGTAGTCGGTGCTGCCAGCGAGCAACGCGTCCAGCGCCGCTTTGAGATACACTTAGACGTCGAGGTCGTTGCGCAAGGCACTGCTGACCAGCGTCAGGAAGTTCGCCGCGCGTTCGCCCGCCAACACGCTGCCCAGGAACAACCAGTTCTTACGGCCAATTGCCACTTGCTTCATGAGCTGTTCGACGTCGTTATTGTCGATCGGGAGGCGGCCGTCGGTCAGGAACTGCGACAGCGCCTCGCGGTGATTGCGGACGTAGTTCAGGGCTTCGGCGATTTTGTCTTTCGGCAAGACTCGTTTGGGGACGTCGCCATCCAGCAGTTCGCACAGGCGGTTCCAGATCGGCCGCGCGTCGGATTCGCGGAGCGACTGCCGGTCGGCGGGCGATAGCGCGCGGCCCCGATCTTCCACGTCGTATAACTGTTGGTACAGCGCGAGGAACTGGCTGGCCAACAGCGGGTGATTCTCTTTCGCGTCGAAGAACTTGCGGCGCGCGTGAGCATGACACGCGGCGCGGACGATTCGCGAATCGCTACGCAGCGTGAGACCTTGATAGCCCGAATAGCAATCGGCCAGAACCGTGCCGGTGAATTGGCGGTCGATCAGGAATTGATCGGGGCCGTCGCGATGTCGGCTGACGGTGAAGTCGAACACGTTCAGCTTCAGCAACAGGCTGCGATAGGCCCACAGTCGCGCGGTGACGCTCGGCTTTTTCTCGGCGCGCGCGGCGGCGAAGACCTCCGCGATGCGTTTCGACTTCGGATCGTTGGGATCGGCGGGAGGGATCACGGGCGGAAGCAGCAGCGTCACGCGGGTGTCGTCGGTGCCGATCAGGCCGCTCGATAAGACTTCGCCACGCAAGGAGTCGATGAACGGCGGCAGCAGATCGCCCGCCGCTTCCGCGATGTTCAACAACGTGCCGCGGCTGGGAGCCCAACCGCTGCCGGCGAACAGGTCTTGTTGGCGATAAATCGGCAAGTGGAGGCCGAATTCCGAGGCGATGATTTCCGCCGCCACACTGGTGTCGTAGCGATTCCCCTCGACGAGTCCTTCCGGCCGAGCCGCTTCCGTCACGCCGCATTCCGGCGACTTCTCGCAGGCGTACTTCGGAATCTTCGTGACGCGGACTTTCAACTTCGGCCGCTCGAATTCCAGCGTCTCCAGCCGATCGTGGCCGATCAGCTTCTTCGCGCCGTGACGCGGACACGTCAGCGCGTCCTCCGGCACCGACAGCATGACTTCATAACGTGGCAAGTGTTCAGGCAGTTGTTCACAACGTGGCTTCCGCGGCACACGCTTGAGCCGCGTATGTTCCGGCACCACGATCACGTTCGCCGCCGCCTGAGCCAGCGCCTCGGCCAAACTCTCCGCCGCCTCGGCCGCCGCGTCCGCCACCGCAGTCCCACGGAAATCCAGACGCAATTGATCCGGACTTTCCAGATACCGCTCGCTCCGCTTTTCAAACGCGCGACGTAGCAACTCCGCAATCGTCACCTGCTGCTCGGCAGTCTCTTGCCGAAGCTCGGTCAGCCGATCGTTCAACGACGCAATCGTCAACTCGTGCGTCGTGATCGTCAGACGTTGCTCCGCCAACAACGCCTGACACACGGCCAAATCATTCGGTAGCGGCGACGACTCCTTCATCATGACTATAAACACGATATAACATCTAAGCGTTCGTCGCCACTTCCACATTTTTCAAAAAAGAACGCGATCGTCACACCGGACTTTGCCGCACTCGTTCTTAACTCTGACCTCTGACCTGTCACCTCTGTTGTGGTTCTTGGGATTTGGTTCTTGGGATTTGCTCCCTCACCCCGCGAACCGCTTCCTTCGCTGCGCGGTTTCGATCGTCACGCCGCTGAGCAACAACGTCAGTTGCGTGATATCAATCTCCCGCGTCGCCGCGCCGCCGACCGCCCGCAAGGCTTCGAACGTCCCCGACTCCAACCGCTTGTACCACAACACCAACCCGTCCCGATCCCAAGACAACACCTTCACCCGATCCCGCCGCCGATTGAAAAACAAGAACCAACTCCCCTCTCGCGGATCGGCTCCAAACGCCGATCGCACGAGACCTCCCAGCCCATCAAAACTCTTTCGTAAGTCCGTCGCCGGAACATGCACAAACACCCGCGTGTTGTGAGCCAAACTCAACATGCCGCACCTCCTCGCCGCACATCGAATCCGGTCGCGCGCTGCGTGTCGACCACGGCCGCGCATTCGGCATCCGCACGCACCAGCGATTCGATGGCGAGCTGCATCGCTCGCGGATCGCCCAGCGGAATCTCGATCCGCGTCCCGCCGGGCAACCACGCCACCACGCTCGCCGTCCCCACCAATCGCACCGCAGCGAACGCTTCCACGGCGCGCGGCCGTCCGTTCTGCCGAGCCGAGCCATCCGCCCACTTTTTCCGCCATTGATAAAACGACGGCACCGAAACTCGTTCGCCGCGACAAAACCGAGTCACGGAAATCCCCGCCTGCTGAAACCGTTCCAATCGCGCCCGCCACTCCGCCAACTTACGCCCATCCACGCTCCGAGCCATGACGCCTCCAAGTCGAAAGGGTTGTGTGAATCAACGACCCCGCCAACTTACTCGCAACGTCAAGACTGGTGGTGGGAGGCGCTTACCGCCAAGAGGTGTTGGGCGATGAGGTCAGTCGCCTTTTCAACGTGGAGAAAGCCAGAGTTCTCTCTGTCGCTAATGAAGAACCATTCTTCAACCCATTTCTCGTTGCCTACTTGCCCGTGGATTGCGATTCTGTGCAGCTTGGAAAGTGCCTTGCACATGCCGGTGATAGAGCAGAATGGTGCCGCTACGACTTCTATTCAATTCTTCCGCCATTCAACGCATTGGCGTCTGCCTTTCGAGACAACAAGCATTGCGATGGTCATTCTCTTCACCCTACGTCGCGCTATCGGATTTACATGCTTCTCAGTGCGCTGATTCCGTCCTCAATTCTTAGTGTCAGGGACATGCTTCTCAGAGAAAAATAGAATCATGCTCATCAAGAATCGGCTGCGGGACTCGTTCACGGGTGGCCCAGCTTGCCTCAAGCTGGGTGCCGCAGGCACAGGAAACTTGGCTGGAGGTCCAATTCGGAAAGAACCTCAATTCCTGAGCAACGTCGGTCCTGAGTTTCTTGTGCTTCGCACCCAGCTTGAGGCAAGCTGGGCCACCCGCGAGAACGGCAATTCCTTCAGCAAACCGTTCGTCACCGAACCTATGGAAGCCGACGCTCGCGAATCAAGCTATCATCTCCAACCGAATTGGGACCGCCTCGGTAGAAGGAGTACAAGGGCATGAGTGACCGCTCACGGATCGAGTGGACAGACGCGACATGGAATCCCGTTCGAGGTTGCACGAAGATCAGCCCCGGCTGTACCCACTGCTATGCCGAGGTTTTTGCCGAGCGATTTCGCGGCGTACCCGGCCACCCGTATGAACAGGGCTTCGACCTCCGGCTGGTTCCAGAGAAACTTGCCGAGCCACTGCGCTGGCGGCAGCCGCGCATGGTTTTCGTCAATTCGATGAGCGATCTGTTTCATGAGGATGTGCCTGACGAGCACGTCGAGTCTGTCGTCCGAGTCATGCAACAGGCCAACTGGCATACGTTCCAGGTGCTCACGAAGCGTTCCGAACGATTGCGTGATCTGCTCCAAGGTCGGCTCCGATTCGCCGCTACGCTGCCGCATATCTGGTGGGGCGTCAGCGTCGAGAACCGGAGACATGGTCTACCTCGTGTGGCACATTTACAGGCCGCACCAGCACGGATTCGTTTTCTCTCCGTTGAACCACTCCTTGAGGATTTGGGACAGGTCAATTTGCACGGGATCGCGTGGGTGATTGTTGGCGGCGAAAGTGGGGCCGGTGCTCGGCCAATGAAGGAAGCCTGGGTGCTCGCTCTTCGCGATCAGTGCCTCCAGGCCGGTGTCCCATTCTTCTTCAAGCAATGGGGTGGCGTTCGCAAAGGCGAAGCTGGCCGCGAACTGAATGGTCGAACCTATGATGAGTTCCCGAGTCGGGTCGTTGCACCCGTTGCAGAGACACACCGGCGATTAGCCATGATCGCCGAAATCGAAGCCGTTCCTGCCGTGGGTGTTACTCGATGAATGAATCGGATCTCTACGTCGAGCGCGAGCAGACGCTCGTCAAGCATTTCATCCTCCAAAAGTACCTGGAACGATTCGCGCACATCGTGGGCACTTTTGCAGACACGATCACCTACGTGGATTGCTTCTCCGGTCCGTGGAATGTTCGCTCGCAAGAATTGAAGGACAGTTCTTTTGCTATCGCGCTCAGCGAGCTTCGCACGGCCCGGCAAACACTATCGGCACGAGGCCGGTCATTAAAGCTGCGGTGTTTTTTCCTGGAAAAGGACCGCCAAGCCTACGCTCAACTAAAAGAGTTCGCAGATCAGGCGAGCGACGCCGAAATTGCGACTCGCAACTGCGGCTTGGAAGGTGCGATCGACGACATCGTCAAGTTCGTCCGTGCCGGTGGGCGTGGATCATTCCCTTTCGTATTCATCGACCCAACCGGATGGTCAGGTTTTGCAATGAACGCGATCGCGCCACTCCTGCGGCTCAATCCGGGTGAGGCGCTGATCAACTTCATGACCGGCCACATTCGGCGGTTCATCGACTCGCCGAATGAGCAAACACAGGAGAGCTTTGAATCGTTGTTTGGGACCGGCGATTACAAGGCCAAATTGGTCGGTCTCAAAGGACAAGACCGGGAAGACGCTGCGGTGGAATCCTATTCCGAGAACGTCCCGAAGACGGGCGACTTTCAGTACGCCTGTTCGGCGGTCGTGTTGCATCCCGAGATCGATCGGACTCATTTCCACCAGATTTACGCGACCCGCGATCCGAAGGGTGTAGAGGTGTTCAAGGAGGTGGAGAAAAAGGCAATGGAAGTCATGGAGCAGGCGCGGGCGGATGCTCAACAGCGGAAGCGAGTCAAGAAAACCCGAGCACGGGAATTGTTCGGCAGTGACGTTCGGTACGATTCGACCCTCTATGAGCAACTCCGCGATCGATATCTCGGTCTTGCACAGGAAAGAGTCCAGCAGACGATTCAAGCGAATGGTCGCGTGCTCTACGACGGTGCTTGGGTTGCGGCGTTGTCCTTTCCGTTGGTCTGGGAAAGCGATCTCAAATCCTGGATCACGGCTTGGGAAAAGTCCGGCCAACTGCGTGTTGAAGGCAAGAAGCCGAGGCAGCGCGTCCCCAGGCGTCAGGAAAAGAACTTCCTTGTGTGGATCGTGCCGCCGAATCTGAAACAGGCGCAATAGCAATGACAAATGACTCTCAACAAATCGTCTCCAAAGCTGGGTGCGAAGCGCAAGAAACCTCAAGACGATAGGAGCGTCTGATGCACCACGGCGATGTTTCCCCGGAGATCGCTCAAGGTCTGCTGCCCCTCAGAGAGCGGATTGCCGCCGCCAAAATCCCGCCGTGCCAGCTCGACGAAACCATCCCAGTCGCCTTGTCGAATATCCGCGAATTCGGCAAGGTGCGCCGCACCGAGGCGGCCAGCCACTTCAGCGCGGAAATCCTGAGCGAATGCCCCGCTGCGTCCGAGCCTCCGCGTTGTCGGCTGGGCCCGCGTGCGGAACTCCGCGCAACTTCGCCGCCTCTGCGAACAAGGTCGCCAGCTTGAGGACTTCCGCCCACGCGAGGGCGACGTCGGCATCAGTCTCGATGCGCCGCCGCCATTGCACGGCGTCGACCTCGTCGAGCAACCCGAAATGCAATTCGAGCAGAGTTTGCTGGATTTCCGTTGGTTGCTTCGTCGCGTTCTCCTCAACGCCAGCGGCCTTGCGCCGGTGGTTTTACGGCTTTTGCACTACTCCATGTCATGGGAAGCACGGCTGCGAAGTAGTGCAGAAGCCCGCGAGCCACCGGGGCAAGCCCGGTGGGGTTTGTGTCTCGTCGTTGCCCACGGCGGTTCTCAACGCTGCATGGCCGCACGCATCCGAGTCTTCACCGTGCCGACCGGCAGTGACGTCGCAGCAGCGATTTGCTCGTCGCTGAATTCCCCGTTTTGTCGCAGCAGAAAATCTTCCTGGTCTTCGGGCCAACAGTTTCGGCAAACAAGGCGCATATCAACATCGCCTTGTCGCCATGCGGCGAGTCCGCTAGGGTCATTGGGGCGATCCAGGAGAAAACGTCGCCTCGACTGGCACCCGTTGGGAGAGAAAGCGAGATCGTGCCGTTCGTCATCGAATACTCGCCCGATGCGGAGGGCCACCTGCGTACTCTGCCAGCTCACCAACGAGTGCTTGTCCTCGACACGGTCGACGAACAGCTCCAACATCAACCGACGGTCGAGACTCGGCATCGGAAGCCAATGCGTCCGAATCTGGTGGCACCCTACGAACTGAGAATCGGCAACTTACGAGTTTATTACGACGTGCGGCTGGAACCAGCACAGACGGTCTTCATCCGAGCGATCGGCGAGAAAACTCACAATCGGGTCCGCATTGGCGGCGAGGAGGTCGAACTATGACGATGAGCGTTATCGATATCACCGAAGCCACGAAGCCTTTGTCGGAATACGCTCAACAGGCGGAAACGACGCCGACCGTCATTCTGAAAGATGGTCAGCCGGTGGCCGTCGTCGTGGGCATCAAGAACGCGGACCTCGAAACCATCTCGCTGAGCCAGAATCCCCAGTTCCTGGCTTTGATTGAACGTTCGCGAACGCGCCAAGAGCGCGAGGGGGGCATTTCGCCCGACGAAATGCGGCGAAGATTGGGAATTCCTCTACCTCGTCAAACGTGATCGTTTCGACCTCGCATGGGATGCAAATCAGCCGGCCGTTCATGCGTTCGATGCCACCATCCGGCTGACGCCGGACGCTCGCCGCGATGGCGACACCGATCCATTACGGCTGCGCCGCGTTAGGGCTTCGGCACATCTGTCTTGATGTGCAGATCGCGGAGTTGCTTGCTGTCCACTCCCGACGGAGCGCCGGTCAGCATGTCGGCGGCCCTTTGAGTCTTCGGAAAGGCGATGACGTCGCGGATGCTGTCGTTGCCGAGGAACAGCATGACCCAGCGGTCGAGACCCAGTGCGACGCCAGCGTGCGGCGGTGCTCCGTAGCTGAGGGCGTCCAGCAGGAAGCCGAAGCGTTCTTGAGCGACCTCCGGGCTGATGCCGATGAAGTCAAAAACCTGTTGCTGCACTTCGGGATCGTGGATCCGGACGCTGCCGCTGGCGGCTTCGCAGCCGTTGCAGATCAGGTCATACGACTGTGCTCGCACACGGCCGGGGTCGGTCTTCAGGAACGGCAGGTCTTCTTTAACCGGGTAGCAGAACGGGTGATGTTCGGCGTCCCAGCGTTGTTCCTCTTCGTTCCAGCCGAACAACGGGAATTCGACCACCCAGGCGATCTTCATGTGGCTCGGGTCGTACAGCTTGAGTTCCTTGCCGAGCCGATGGCGCAGCGCGGCGAGTGCGGCCGACGTGACCGAGCCTTTGTCGGCGACGAAAAACAGCAGGTCGCCGTTCTCGCCGCCGAGCATTTGGATGATGGCTTGCTGATGTGCAGCCGAGAAAAACTTGGCGATCGGCGAATCCAGCGCACCTTCTTTGACGCGGAAGAACGCCAGGCCCTTCGCGCCGTAGTTCTTTACGAACTCGGTTAGCTCGTCGATCATCTTGCGCGAATACTTTTCGGCCGCTCCCTTCGCGTTGAGGCCGCGGACTCGGCCACCGTTGGCGATCGTGTCTCTGAACACGCCGAAGTCGCACGCCTTCGCGATCTCGCCGATGTCTTGCAGTTCCAGGCCGAACCGCAGGTCGGGCTTGTCGCTGCCGAAACGCTCCATGACCTCGCGATGAGTCAATCGGGGCAACGGGAGCTGAAGCTCCTCGCCGCGAAGCTCTTTGACGAGTTGCGCCATCAGTCCGTCAATCACATTGAGGATGTCTTCCTGTTCGACGAAGGCCATCTCGACGTCGATTTGCGTGAACTCTGGCTGCCGGTCGGCGCGCAGGTCTTCGTCGCGGAAGCAGCGCGCGATCTGCATGTAGCGGTCGTAGCCGGCGATCATCAGCAACTGCTTGTAAAGTTGCGGCGATTGCGGCAAGGCATAGAACGCTCCCGGATGCACGCGGCTGGGGACGAGGTAATCGCG
>CAZPUJ010000156.1:0-3350 GCA_964589725.1 uncultured Planctomycetaceae bacterium | reverse complement strand
GAGAAGAAGTTGTCGACGATGTCGGACAAGGAGCGAAAAGAAGCGTTGGAACGACAAGAGAACCTCAAGTCGCTCGCCACAGAGCTCAAGGACGCGGGTGTGTTGAAGGACGGAGTCCGCGGTGATCCCAAAGATGCATTGCGCGTGCTCACACCGGCCGAGAAGGAAGTGCATGAGGCCAGCATCACCGGAGACCGCAAGACTCTGATCGCCGACTCAGCCATCCCCGCGACGATGGCGGTGATCTACCTCTTGCTGTTGATCTACTTCAAGTCGATCGGCGGCTACAAGCCGGTGCATATTGAGGCGACGAGCGGAGCGAACGAAACGCGGGCATGAGGCGGCCGAATGCGCCGATCATTCTGAACAAACCCCGCCTTTCGCGCGAGGTTTTGTTTGGTACAGTGAATGGAGGAGGATGCTCATGTCACAAACGGTCATGCGTCGGCGAACATCCGCACGGAGTGGCAACGGTCGCGGGCACCGCGCGGTCGTGATGCCGGTCAAGTCGCCCGCCACCAATTCGGCTGCCATCCCCCAGCAAGCGGCTCATCGAGTCATCGTCGATGATTTGTCGATCGGCATTCCGTGCTGGGTGGTGGATCACGCCTCATTTCGTCGCTGGTTTCACTCGGACGAATTTCCAGAAGAAGGCCGCGTCAGCTTTGTCAATGGCGAGGTGATTTTCGACATGAGCCGAGAGCAGATTTTTTCGCACGTGAGGATGAAAACGGAGTTTGGTCGCGTCTTGGCGAATCTCGCCAAGAGAAAACAGAATGGAGTCTATTTCAGCGACGGTCTGCTGATTAGCAATCTGGGCGCGGAGGTGTCGAATAACCCGGACGGCGTGTTCGTGGCGAATGCGAGCTTCGAGGGTGGTGCCGTGCGGCTTGTTGAAGCCGCGACGGAAGGGTTCATTGAACTCGAAGGTTCGCCCGACATGGTGCTGGAAGTCGTCAGTACCAGTTCTGTGAAAAAGGACAACGAACTCCTGCGCGACGCCTATTGGAAGGCCGGCATTCGCGAGTATTGGCTCGTGGACGCACGCGGCGAACGGCTGGAATTTCAGATTCTGAAACATGCGCGGCGAGGTTATTCGCCCGTCCGCAAGGTCGGCGGCTGGCTCAAGTCGACCGTCTTCCGAAAGGCGTTTCGGCTCACCGCCGTGAAGAATCACCTGGGCCAACCGGATTATGAGTTGAAAGTTCGATAATTCTCGACTTCCCCGACGAGCAGACGAAGCCGATGGCGTGAGTCCGCGCATCTGCCCCCATCTGTCCGGCCCACTCTCCCCGCCGGGGAGCGGGTTAGACTCAATCAAGCGACCCCGCCGACCTTGCGTCGGCGGTTTACGGGTCTTTGCACTACGAGGCAGTTGATTTCGAATGGAGTTCAAGTAGTGCAAAAACCCGCGAGCCACTGAGGCAAGCTCAGTGGGGTCGCTTGTTTGAAGGGTCGCGGGAGACTGGCGCCGCTGAATCGGATCGTTTTTCATGCTTGATCCAGGCCTCCGCCACTACTCCGCCGAGCACTTGCACGAATTCGCGTCGCGAGTTTTTCAGCACTTCGGTATCCCTCAGCCAGACGCCGATCAAGCCGCGGATATTTTGATGCTCGCGGATCTGCGCGGCATCGATTCACACGGCATCGCGCGGTTGCGGTCGTACGTCAGCATGCTGACGATCGGGCGCATCAACCCGACGCCAAGCATCCGCATCGTGCGCGAGTCACTCAGCACGGCGACTGTCGACGGCGACAATGGACTGGGATTGGTCGTCGGCCCCCAGGCGAATGCCATCGCGATGGACAAGGCCCACCACGCCGGCACCGGTTGGGTCGCCGTGAGACACACGAACCATTACGGCATCGCCGGCTGGTATGTGCTCGAAACGTTGAAACGGGACATGCTCGGCTGGGCGATGACCAACACCACGAAAATCGTGGCTCCGCTGTGGGGAGCGGAACGGATGCTGGGCACGAACCCCATCGCCATTGCATTTCCCGGTCTCGAAGAACCGCCGATCGTAATCGACATGGCGACTCCCGCCGCCGCGTTTGGAAAGATCGAGATGGCCATTCGCAAAAAGGAACCGATCCCCGACGGTTGGGCCATCGATGGCAACGGCCAACCAACCACAAATCCAAGTGACATGTTCAACGGCGGCGCGATGCTGCCGCTCGGAGCCGATCGTGATCATGGCGGCCACAAAGGATTTTGCTTGGGTGCGATGGTTGATCTGCTTTGTGGTCCGCTGAGTGGTGCCAACTGGGGCCCCTTCACTCCGCCATTCACGCTGGAACACGCCGAGCCGCCGCGCCGCGTCGGCCAAGGAATCGGCCATTTCTTCGGCGCGATGAAGATCGAAGCGTTCATCGACCCCACCGAATTCAAACGCCAGATCGACGACTGGATTCGCACATTTCGAGCAACGAAACCCGCGCCGGGCACAAACGGCCCATTGATCCCCGGCGACCCCGAACGACTGGCTGAAATCGAACGCCGAGTCACCGGCATTCCGCTGGTCCTCGCCGTCGTCGAAGACTTGCGCTTCGTCGCGCAACAGACCGAAGTGCCGTTCGAGTGAGGGCGTCTAACAGTAACCCGAAGCGTCAGCGAGGGCACCGGGAAATTGAGCGTGAATCGGTCCCTCGCTCACGCTTCGGGTTAGTTTTGTTAGAGGCTCCTACGTTTCGATGATCAACCGCGCATGATCGGCCCGAGCTTCGACCACGCGACCGATCAGCGCGACTGGCACCGCACTTTGCTGCGACAGACGTGACAGCACGGCCTCGACATCTCGCGGAGCGACACCCATCAATAATCCGCCGCTCGTTTGCGGATCGAACAACGCGGCGAAGCGCGGCTCGCCGCGAATTGCTTCGCTCACGCCGATGTCTTGCTCGGCATCGCGGTTCGCCGGGGCAAGCGTGCTTTCGAGGCCCTCACGAATCAGGTCCTCCGCGCCGGGCAACAGCGGGACGTGGGCGAGTGTCAGTTCCGCAGCGACGTGACTCGGACGAAGCATTTCCAGCAAATGACCCGCAAGGCCGAAATCGGTGATGTCGGTCAGGCCCTGAATGTCGAACACGTCGCACAGACTGGCGGCGAATTGGTTGCTTTGCAGCATCGCCTGTAGGAGCGGCTCGAACCACGCGGCCTTGCAGCGAGCTTGCATGTGTCCGGCCAAAAGGACTCCCGTTCCGAGCGGCTTCGTTAGCAGGAGACAATCGCCGACGCGGAGCTGACCTTTGATGCGTGGCGGCTCGCCTTGTTCGGCGAGCATCGTGAAGCCGATCGTCAACTGCGGACCTTCGATGGTGTGACCGCCGACGAGTGTGGCGTTCATCGC
>CAZPUJ010000155.1:0-3222 GCA_964589725.1 uncultured Planctomycetaceae bacterium | reverse complement strand
TTGCTGCCGATCGGAGTGTTCCTGCTGATCAAAGGCTTGCTTATTGCGGGCGGAGTCCTGATTGCAATTTCGGCCTTGGTGCTGCTGCTGATTCTGCCGATGGTCATGGGGCACATGGCCATGCCGCAGACGCAGCGCGGCTGGTTGTTGCACCACCAACTGAAATGCCTGGGGAAAACGTTTGGAGCCTGCGCGTACTTCTGCGTCTTCATGTTCACGCTCAGCCTGCCGATGCTGTTGGTGATGGGTGGCACGTGCGCGATTGTCCAGAATTCGCTTCGGGGGTTCGTCAGATCCGCGCGAACGAACGTGCAATTGAGTTTCGATATCGGTGCAACTAAAGCGACCAAGGAATCGGCCGAGAGCTTGGGCAAACCAGTTCCGAAGGATCTGCGCAACATCGAAGACATGGAAAAGGACTACGTCAAACTCAAGTGGACTGCCATCATCGCTCCGTCAATTGCCCTGGTGATCTGCGAGTTCTGGCTCGGCTATTCCGCTGTTTTCATGATGCGTGCCAACGGACTCTTGGTGCTGTATTTCAAGAAGGACTTGAAACTCATCGCCGGCCACAAGGAAGTCGTCTGGGTGGCGAAGAAAAAAGAAGACGACGAAGATCCCGAGACAAAGAAAGGCGTCGATGGCACCAAAGCGGCTGCGGGCTTGGGCGGCGCGCTCGTTTTCTTTGTCGTCTTAAATGTGATCGTGTACTTCGCCAGCGGCGGCAAGTACGTCATCTTGCCCAGGCCCTTGGCACGCGCCTTGAATCTGCTCGACAAAGCCACGGACAATAACGCTCCGGCGCCGGCCGTACCCGATGCTGCGGCCATGCCCGGAGCGGCTGGAGCGCCCGTCCCGCCCGGTCAAGCACCAGCTGCTCCACCGATGTAGTTTGGCTCATCACGACGATGCGGTTTCCAACCGCCGACGAACTAAGTTGAAAGGAACGCAACGATGCTCCGAGATTGCTTGACAATCGCGATTGTGTTGGCCAGTGCCGTTTCCGCGGAGGCCGCCGTGCAGAACAAGACAGTAACTTACAAACATGGCGAACTGGAATGTCGCGGATATCTCGCTTGGGACGACGCGGTCGAAGGCCAGCGGCCGGGCGTATTGGTCGTTCACGAGTGGTGGGGCTTGAACGAGTACGCTCGGCAGCGAGCGGAGCAACTCGCCAAGTCGGGCTATATCGCGTTCGCGGCCGACATGTATGGCGAGGGAAAAACTGTTCAGCATCCGACAGACGCCGGCAAGATGGCGGCGCAAGTTCGAGCGAACGTCGACGACTGGCGCAAGCGGGCTCAAGCGGCGCTTGAAGTTTTGAAGTCGCAGCCGCAATGCGACATCGGAAGGCTCGCCGCGATCGGCTACTGCTTCGGCGGCTCGACGGCCTTGCAACTGGCTTACACCGGTGCTGATCTGAAAGCCGTGGTGTGCTTTCATGGTGCGTTGCCCACCGCGACTGCCGACGAAGCCAAGCGAGTGAAGGCTCACGTCCTGATCTGCCACGGCGGCGCCGATTCGTTCATTCCCGAAGATGCGATCAAATCGTTCCGCACCGCGCTCGACAGAGCGAAGGTCAAATGCGAATTCGTCGCCTATCCGGGAGTCCGCCACAGCTTTACCGTCCCAGACGCCGACTCGCACGGCATCGATGGCCTGAAGTACGACAAGAAAGCGGACGAGGATTCTTGGAAGCGGATGCAGAAACTCTTCGCCGACAAGTTCGGACACTGAGCTGTGTTGGTGGGTTTCTCCGAATCCCGCGGTTGGCTGGGTGCGCAGAAACGGCCTTCTACCTTGGCATCAGCTTCTATTCCGTATCCTTGGATGGTGGCGAAGCCGTTTTGAACATTCACTCGCAAGGGAGACTTTTTGGAGCGGGCTTCGCCCGCAACCCAAGAAAGAGGGTTCATCCGCTTTGTCGTTGCAGTTGCACCATGTCGTAGAAATCGCGGGACAATTCCACGGTGGATTTTGGAAGGCATGGCTCCGATGTCCAATGGTTGATTTCGGTCGTCGAATTCGGATGAAATGCCACCTGGTCACCGTTTCCATCGTGACCACTACACCTGTTGACCGATCGCCCCCAATTTCAAGCCGCGTCCACGGCGGAGACGTTGCGGCAAGTCGTCGAGCAAGACCCCGTCTCACCGCGCCAGCTCAACCCATCGTTGCCGCGAGACCTGGAAACGCTCTGCCTCAAGTGCCTGGAGAAAGAGCCATCCCGCCGCTTCCCCACCGCCGCCGACCTCGCCCAAGAACTCCACCGCTTCCTCCACGGCGAGCCAATCCAATCCCGCCCTATCACTCAATCGGAACGAGCCAGGAAGTTGTGCCAACGCAACCCAGCGGTCGCGTCATTGAGTGCGGCAGTTGACCTCGTCCTGCTCACTGGTAGCGCCGTGTCTTTGTTCTTTGCATTCCAGTCCGAGGCCCGCAATCGCAATCTGCTGAAGGAGACGAAGCGGGCGAACGCCAAGGCCGACGAGGCGCGGCTGAATCTGTATGACGCTCACATGAATCTCGCGCAAAGCAACTGGGAAGACTCGCGAGTTGGTGCTGTCGTGGAACTGCTGGATCGTTACCGCTCACCCGCCTCCGCTGAAAAAGACCTGCGCGGCTTCGAGTGGTTCTACTGGGATCGGCTTTGCAATTCCTATCTACTGGAACTGAAAGGGCACACTAGCTGGGTCGAGGGCGGTGCGTCTCCGCCATCAGCATGGCCAGCCAATCGGGCCTCTGACCAACCGCATGTTTCTCACACGCGAACCAAACATGGCGCGGCACAGCCCCTCCGCCGCAATCAGCGAGGGCTCTGGGCAAACTCGAACGCCCAGCCCTCGCTGCCCGCTGGGGCTGCGACTCCCGGGAACAACAATAAAGAGACGCTCACATTGAAAGGGCATAACGCCTATGTGACGAGCGTGGCGTTTAGCGCGGATGGGAAACGGCTGGCGTCGGCAAGCGACGATGAGACGGTGAAAGTGTGGGACACGCGGACGTGGACTCCGGAACTTCGGGCGGTGGTGATGAGCATCAGAAAGGGGGCCAGCGTGAGGCGTTGAGTTTGATCCGCTTTCTGAGTGACCAAGGAAAACCGCAGTCCGAATGGCTCGCCGCCATTGCCGCCGATCCAACCATCACCGAACTCGTCCGCCAACGCGCCCTCCAATTCGCCCGCGAGTGGAAGCCGTAGAGCAGACGGCTTTGGTTGTTGGG
>CAZPUJ010000154.1:0-6821 GCA_964589725.1 uncultured Planctomycetaceae bacterium | reverse complement strand
CAGGCCGCGATCGCCAACGGAGTGCTCGACGCCGTCCGCGCGGGTGACATCCCCAAGGAGAAGGCGAACGACTTGGGCATCATCGTTTCGGTGTGGCTCGATCCCAGTGTGGTGAGCGAAAAGATTGATCATAGCATTCTGTTCCAAACGCACCGCGCGGCGATCGTCAAGGCAATCCACAAAGCCATGCACAACGAGCCGTCGATCGACTGGCTCCTGGAGAATCAAGAAAAAACCACGCACTGCTTTCACCAAATGGCGATGGACGGGCAGATTTGAGTTGACAAAACGGCTGGAGCAATCGCGCCTTCCAAACGTGTATTGCCAATCCGAATATTCTCCACTCGGCTGAATATGACACTACCCCGAAGCGTGAGCGAGGGGCTGCGGGCTCCGACCCTCGCTGACGCTTCGGGTTAGTGTGCGAAATCGATGGAATGTTTCAAATCGGGCGGCTTACCGGACAGCAAAGGGTTGCATCATCCTTTGGAGCAAGCGTGTTCCGTACAACCGACACGATCGGCATCGTTGCACGGAACGTTGTCTGATCTGAGTCGCCACCCGGCGCGCCCAGATGACTCGTGAGCTATCCTCATCGCGATGAATTACATCGCAAGCGTGCAGCGTGTGCAGAAGTGATGGACTCGCGCGCCGCTCGCACAGGAAGCCCAAAAGCCAACGTCGACGGGCGAGTTTGAGTTTGTCTGCCTGAGTGATGCTGCCATGACGTTACAACGATCGCGAATGACCGCTTGGGTCACTTGGTTTCTCGCGCCCGTGGCGACGCTGATTTGGATGCCTCGACTTCTAGGTACGGAGCCTGCCGTCTTCAAGCCGGCGAAGCGTCCGACCTTCGCCAACTTCGATGTCACGCCTCTGCCGGAGAAGGCCGCTAAGCCGGCAACGCCGGAGTCCGTCAAAGCGCCCACGCTCCGATTCAGCGGCGGGACAACGCTGCGTCCAAGCATCATCGCCGAATCGGATGCTCCCGAGTCGGCGCCGCTGTTCGTGAATCCGGTTCCGGAACCAAAGTTGGACGTGCCCGCGCGGTCACTCGCGCAACCGCTGCAGGAAGTCGAAACAATTCAGCGGCCGATCCCGGCGTCGCCGCAACTGGCTCCGAAATTGGAAACGGTTCCGTGGAATGTGGCTCCGCGCAGTCCGATGCCGCACATCACCGCGGCTTCGCTGCAGGTGGCCGGTTTGTCGGTGCGGTATTGGGTCGTGAGCACACGTTGCTGTCAGCAGTACCAACGCCAGTGCGGGCCATCGTGCCGCTTCGTGTGTCACGCCATGACGGACAACAGCCATGTTCATTCGGTGTGTGTTGAAGAACTGCTGGGTTCGCTGGCGCCTGGTAGTCCGACGTGCATCTTCGTCCATGGCGGCTTCAGGCGCGGGGAAGAGACCTGGCACGACGCGGAGGCCAGCTATCAGTGGTTGCGCAGCGCGTGCCCGCCGACGCCGTTCAACTTCATTTACTTCACGTGGCCCAGCGAAGGAACGTTAACATACTTGTCCAACAACATCTTCGCGTCGGCGGTGCCGGGAGTGGACATGGCGATCTTGGGACGTCGTTCCGAGTTGACCGGTTTTTACTTGGCCGATCTGGTCGGAGCGATACCGCCCGGCTGTCCCGTGAGTTTGATCGGGCACAGTCTGGGTGCGCGAACGGTCGTCTCAGGGCTGCATTTGTTGGCCGGAGGTCGCGTACAGGGCCAGCCTCGCTGGAATCGGGCCGACGCTGGCAACCGCATTCGAGCGGTGCTGGCCGCCGCCGCAATCGAGCATGATTGGCTCAATCCCGGAGACCGCTACGGCTGTGCGCTGAATCGCGCCGAATGCTTACTCAACCTGCGGAATGAACGTGACTTCGCTCTGGCCTTTTTTCCGCTCCGACGTCCGTTCTCCAGCCGCGCGCTGGCTCGTGCGGGATTTACTCGCGATGATCAACGCAGATTGGGAGCTCACGTGTGCCAGGTCTCGGAACTGGATGTGAGTCAGTTGATCGGTCCAGGACACGGCTGGCCGAACTACGTCGGCCGACCTGAGATCGCCGCCGCGGTTTCGCCGTTCGTCTTTTTCTCCGAGAGAACGCGCGAAATGAACGAGCCGGCCGAACTGCCACGCTAGCTTTCTTGCGGCCAGGAATTATTTCGATCAACTGAGTGACCCGGATGCTTGCAGCGTCTGGGTCACTCGCTTTTGGTACAGGAAGAATTCACGGGCCAGTGATTGTGTTGGTGGCCCTGTCTTGTCAAGATCTCGTCTCACGAAAAAATGGTGTGTCACAACCCCGTGATGGGCACGTAATACTCCGACTATCCGTGCCGTTTGTAATGTCCGTTGAGTCGCTGGCATGAACCGCTCGATGCTTCGCCGCTGCCTGGTCTGTCTCTGGGCCGTCTGGTTCATTGGGGGAATGACGTTGGCGGTAGGTCACCGTCACGACCACGCCGAATGCGCGCGGCGAGGGGACGTCAGTGAGGCGGTTCACGCGCATGCTCACGCTTGCCGCCAAAAGCACAAACACGATCACAGCCATCGGCATTCCGAGCCGGCTCAATCGCACCGCGAACGGCCTGGCCACGATGACGATTGCCCGCTCTGCCAACTCCTGGGTCTGCCGCAAGCTGCTCCACCAAGCATCACGTTGGTGAGCGAGCCGGCAGTGTTGTCGCCAGCGGAAGATGCGGTTCGCCAGCAGTGCGATCAGCCGCCCACCATCTTTTCGGCTTCGCCGCGCGCACCTCCTCGGACCGCCGAGACGTCTTGCTGATCGCCACCCGATCCGCCTCTGCTGAATCGCCGCGAGCGGTTCATTCAGACGTCTTGTGGAAGACGGATCGAGCTCGACCACGCGCTTCAGCGATGCGCTTCTGATCCAGACAGACGACGTCGTTGTGAACGCCTGAGATGTTCGGTTCGCTCCGTTTTTGCATGCGAACAGACTCTGTTCCGCCCATATTGGCGCGCGGAACTCTTGAAGTTCAGTCATTTTTCCAGGCGGTCGCGATGCTCTTGCTCCGGCCAATCTCCCATTTGTTCTGAGGAGTGATTTCCATGAGTTCCTTCGTCCGCAGTTGGTCCTGTTGCCGGCGTGCCGCAAAAGGCGGCTTCACGCTGATCGAATTACTCGTCGTCATCGCGATCATCGCGATTTTGATCGCGCTATTGTTGCCCGCGGTTCAATCGGCGCGCGAGGCCGCCAGAAAGGCACAATGCCAAAACAACCTGAAGCAGATCGGAATTGCGTTGCACAGCTATCATGAAATGCACAACACATTCCCGCCGGGTTGGATCGGTGTGACCGGCGGTGTGCCGGACCCGGAGGGATCATATGGCTGGGGTTGGGCGTCGCATTTGTTACCTCAAATGGACAACGCGGCACTCCACAGGCAAATCAACTTCAACGCGTTCATCGCTGATCCCAGCAACGCGCCGCTGCTGGAACAAGCGCTTCCCATGTTCCGTTGCCCGTCCGATTCGACGGAAGTTCGCTGGACTCTCAACGACGAAATGACCGGCGCTCCGTTGGTCACCCTGCCGTCCGCGAACTATGTCGGATCGTTCGGCACCAGAGAACTCGAGGATTGCGAAACGCTGCCGCCGGCGACGCCCTGCATCAGCGATGGCGCGTTTCACCACCAACGGATCATGCGCATCCGTGACTTCAAAGACGGGACGAGCACCACGTTGGTGGTTGGCGAGCGCCGTTCCGACAACAGAGTGACGCCGGAATGGCATTCCATGTGGCTTGGAGTTGTCCCTGGAGGGGAATGGGCGTTTGCTCGAATCCTCGGAGTCGCGGACCACGTCCCAAACAGTCCTGTCGCGCACTTCGACGATTTCAGCAGTCATCACCCTCAAGGGGTGCATTTTCTGATGGGAGACGGTCGCGTCCGCTTCATCGGCAGCACGATCGACGAGAACTTATTCAAAGCGATTGCGACGACGAGCGGCAGGGAAGTCGTCACTGAGTTTTGAGACTTTAGTTCATCTCGGCCGTCTGCGGGTCCGGCGCGAACAATTCTCCGTCGATCGGAATCCACTCGGATGGCGGTTCGAGATCGATCAGTTCGTCGGTCATCACGAACAGGTAGAACCGGATCAGCGGCCGCAGGACCGTTTCCGGAGCGACCTCCAGAATGCCGCTGAGCGTTTTCGCGGCCAGCTGCATGCGCCCGGTTTCGAGCTGGCACATGGCGGAGTACCACAATCTCATGGCCAGCTCGTTCGTCCAGTCTAACTCCACCGCGCTGACCAATGCCGTGTGTTGCACCGGCCAGACGCTCGGTTGCCCCGTCAGTTGATACGGCGATTGGACCATCGGCAACGTCCACAGCAGGCGGGTCAAAGATCGCTGTTCGTTCAGTTCGATGTCTTGCTGCCACAACGAAAGGGCATTGTCGTAGTCGCCGTGAGCCAGCCGAGTCCAGGATGCCGGCAGACGCCAGTCCAAGACATTGCCCGCCGATTCGAACTCGAACTGCGAGTGAGCCTCCTCGACGCGACCCACCTCGAACAGCAGTAAGCCGCGCAGCACCTGCGCCGGCCGCGACTCACGGACGGCGACGGGATCGCCGTCGAGCAGCTTCAGGGCCTCCAACACGAAGCCGGCTTGGTACGCCTGCTGAGCCAATTCCAGATGACTTGCTCCTTGATCGAGAGCTTGTTCGATCCGCTCTCGCAGCGTTTCCAGCCGACTTTGCAATTGTTCGCTCAACTGTAAGTTTTTCCGCAATGAATCTTGCAGTTCCGGATCTTCGGTCTTGATCTTCATGGTCAGGCGCTCGATCTCTTGAAGCTCGCGCAGAGTCAGATCGAGGCGGTTGTGACGCCGTAACAATTCCATAAAACGATAGCGCAGAGCCAAGTCATTCGGGTTCAGAAGCACGGCCTGCGAATAGGCTCCGAGTGCTTGATTGAACCGCAGTTGATTCAGAAAGGCGACCCCCGTCGTGGCGAATACGGAAGCTTCCAGGTCCAGTAGGAACACATGCGCCTCTCCCAAGGCTTGGTAGGCCAATGCCTGATCAGGGGACTCGGACAGCCCTGCGTTGGCCTTGCGAATGGCGAGCAGTGCGATGGAGAAAGCGGTTGGCGTTTCGAGTTTCAATTGACCGCTGGCCATCGCTCGTAAGTGCATCAACAGATTGTCCGCTTCGAGGACGACATTCGACATTCGTTCCGCGGGGGGAGAGACATACTGCTGAAACATGGTCCGTGCCCGCGGCCAGCCAGATCGCATGGCCGCGGTCGGTACGTCGGTCTGATACGCGGCCTTGACGAACTGAACGGCGCGCTCGGCCAGGTATTTCTCAAGCTCCACATGCTTCGTGTCCTGGCGATACAGCACCGCGCACATCGAGCCTAGGTGCGTCAATTGCCAATCCGGCGAACTGAGCAGCTTCAAGTACACCACCGGCCGGACACCCGCCAAACGAGGTAAAACGTGTGTGATCTGAAAGCGAGCAAACGTCGCCTTCCATAGATCATCGTCGAAGGCATCGGCCGCGTCTGCACGCTCGCCAGTATTCGCACCACGGTGTTGCGGCTGTCTCGTGAGCGATCGGCGTGTCTGGTCGTGAATCGTCCGCAAGTCCGCGTCCTCACGTCCGGCGAAGACGGCGAAGCGGCTGTCGATGAACGGTTTTTGATCGAGCCAGATCAAGACGTCCCCTTGCCGCGGCACGAAGTTAAACGGACGGTCGTCCCACGACTCCGCCACGGCACCACGATAGCCGTCGATCATCGCTCGCAAGCCGGACGACAGACCCAAGCCCACGTGGCTCTCGTCCGTGCCGAACAGTCGATGATTCACTGCCAAAACCGCCAACACGAAAAACGCCACGACTGTCACCGCACGGCCGCCGCGCGTGAACAATAACTCGCGAACCTCGACCGAATACGATTGCCGGAAGTTAGTCTGGTACCACTGCTGCGCGTTGAGCGTTCCGATCACGCACGCGACCACGCACGCCGCCGCCAATTCGTGAGTCGCCGCCAGCGCGAAGGCCGTCATGCCCAGGAACAACAGCACGTCTCCCCAGTGACATCGCCGCGCGTTCAAGACGAGCGTCATCGCGGTTGCCGACAGCACAAGCACTCCCGTCATGATCGGTTGACGCCAAAACTCCCACACGGTGCTCGACAGCAACGAAAACGCTCCGAGATCCGCCAGTCCGGCACCAGGGCCCAGGTAGTCTCGCATCGCGGGATACTCCACACTGTACACCGTTAGCGGTGCCGTGAGAGAATGCCAACCAAACGGATTCAGCAAGCTCGCAACGGCGCACGCCGCGAACACTTTCCAAAACGCCTTTCGCTGTGACACTGTCAGCACGCTGTGTCTGAAGCGACTCCCGACAGTTTCGCCGATACCCCACAGCAGCAGCGTCGCCAGACCCAGAAACAACCGCGAGTCGAGATTGCTCCACACAGCAAACACCGGCACAAGCCACCACAAAGAGAGGCGGCCAAGCGTCGTCGGCCGCATGCACGTCGCGGCGACTGCACCTTCTGCCAGCATTTCAGACGTCGTATCGCGCCACGACTGCAGAATCCACAACGTCACAGCTAAGCCGAACAACGTCACGACTTCCGGTTGACCGGTAAGCTGCGGAGCAGACGCTAGCAACGTCAACGCACCGAGGACCGAGCCCCACCAATTCGATACGCTCGGCCGACTGGTCTTGCCCAGCAGCCACCACGTCACGGCCACGAGCACCGCCGTCCCCAGCGACAGCCCGATCCCATCGCCGATCGCGAACAGACCTCTCGAAACGAGATCCGATAGCCAGGACAAGTTGACCCAACGG
>CAZPUJ010000153.1:0-4754 GCA_964589725.1 uncultured Planctomycetaceae bacterium | reverse complement strand
CGACGGCCAAGAGTATCCGGCGATCCCTGGCGTCATTCCGTTCTCGGTGCTGCAACAGCTCGACGAGACCGATCCGTTGCCGGAGTGGGAGTCGCCGGCGGGTGCTCCGCCGCCGGTGGTCGCGCCGTGTGAGCCGACGCTGGCGACCGAGCGGCAACAACAGTGGGCCGAGTTTCTCAAACGCCCGGTGGTCGAGGAGCTCGACGTCGCCGCACTCGCCAGAACGCGCGCCAATGCGAAGCCTCGCGCGGCGAGAACGGAAACAGGCGAGCGGGGCGGCGTCAGCCCCCCGGTGAATGGGCCACAGGACCGGGGGGCTGACGCCGCCCCGCTCGCCAATGGTCTCGATGTGGGCCGCTCCGAGAAGAACGCGGCGACCACTCTCAAATTCGCGCTGATCCCGCCGGGGGAGTTTCGCAAGATCTTCACGCGGCCGCGCGATCCGGCGATCGAACCGGACATGCCCGTCCGCCGCTTCCGCATCACCAAACCCTACGCGCTCTCGACCACCGAAGTCACCTGGGACCAGTTCCGCCAGTTCGTCGAGGCCACCGGCTACCAAACCGAAGCCGAAACCAACGGACTCGGCGGACGCGATCGCGAATTCAAACCCGATCCGAATGGAAAGATCAACTGGCGCACCCCCGGATGGAAACCCGCTCCGAACGAGCCGGTCACACAAGTCACCCCGCGCGATGCCGAAGCGTTTTGTGCGTGGCTCAATTTGGACTGCGGTGACTCGTCACCGCTTTCCAATCGTGGCGGAGCCACTTTTGCCTTTCCGAAATTGACCGTGCCGCCGAAGGAAGGCCAACCCGCGAAGGACGAAAAAGAAAGCGGCTCCGCCGCGAACCAAAGCGGCGACAAGTCGCCGCACTCCAAATGTCTTTACCGTCTGCCGACCGAGGCGGAATGGGTTCACGCTTGCCGGGCGGGGAGCGTCCACAAGCACGTCGTCGGTCCCGAACCCGGCGACCTCGCCGACTACGCCTGGACCCAGGAATTCCTCGACCCCAACCCCCAAGCCAGCCCGCTGCATCTCGTCGCCCAGAAAAAGCCCAATCCCTTCGGCCTGCACGACACACTCGGAAACGTCTGGGAATACGCGCGAGATTGGTTATCGCCGGTGCTGCTGCCTTACCAGACCACGAATGACCCTCGGAGCTACAGCAGCCACACGATTCTCGGCAACGGTTGGAACGGTTCGCAGTCGATCACGTACCCCGATTATGGATTCCCCGGCTGGCCGCATGATCCGCACGTCGGCTTCCGCGTGCTGAAGCAATTCGATGGCGAGCCGCTGCCGGGTCCGCTCGACCGTCCGCTGGTGCTGCGCGCGGGCCAGCCGCTGAGCGTCCACGCGCTGGTCACGCGCCCTGAAAAAATCACCGGTCTGCAAAGCTGGTCCATCGAACTCGCCGGCCCGCACAATCAGTACACGACGGCCATCGCCGTGAGCCCGAAGAGCGACCTGATCGCGACTGGTGGAGCGGGCTTCGGCAAGATCAGTCTGTGGGACCGCGACGGCAACTACCAACGCGCGCTGCTCGGTCACGAGGGCGTTGTGTTGTCGCTCGACTTCTCACCCGACGGCCGCTGGCTGGCCTTGTGTGAAAGGATTATGGCAGAACGGGCCATTGGCCGTTACACCGCGCGAGTCTGGAACGTCGAGACCGGCGCGTTGCACGCGATCATTCCGATTCTCGGCTGGGGTTATCGTGTCCAATTCTCACCCAACGGGGAACAACTGGCGGTGAGCATTGGATTTGTCAATAGCCAGCCCCCGTTTATGATCGTCGATCTCACCACCGGAGGCAGCCATCGACCATCAAACGCAGTCGATGGTCGCGGTCTCGCGTGGTCGCCAGACGGGACGGAGCTGGCTTGCTCAAACTCCGACAATCATCTCCGTGTCTGGGACGCGAAGACGCTCAAAGTCCTCCGTGACGTTGAAGCTCCGAATTCCGACGCACTCGGATGGTCCCCCGATGGCCAGTGGCTGGCACTGCGAAACGCCGAGGGGCAAGTCTCGATCCACGACGCGAAGACGTTGGTTGTGGCACGCACCGTCAAGGCGTCGCCTCATGTTGGCGGAGGAACACACACGCTGTCTTGGTTGCCCGATAGTCGGAGTATGTTGGTCACGCAGGATTCTGTCCCGTCCGGTGTCTTTGATGCCGTCAGCGGCGAGCCTCTCGCCACGTTTGCGGGGACCGGGAGTGTGGCCCCCATCGCGCTGTGCAAGGACGGCCAGGAAGCAGTCCTCGAAGCGGCCGGCCGGCTGTTTTTCTACGACACGTCCACCGGCCAGAAGGTCCGTGAAGGACCGGATCGCGGCAGTGCCGTCGGTTGGTCCACGATGTCACACGACGGCCGCGAAGTGTTTGCCAGCGCGATCGAAAAGGTCATTGTCTTGGATGCCGCAACAGGCGTACGCAAACGGCAGTTCTCACATCATTCCCACAATCCTGTGTCGACGTTGCATCCGTCTCCCGACGGCTCATTACTTGGCATCGTCGCGTACTATGGCCTACCAACGATGCAGCTCGTCGATCCGCAAACCGGCGCAAAGCGTCACGAGTTATCGCACGACAAAGGAAACATCACTCGCGTGGCGTGGTCGCCCGATGGGAAATGGCTGGCGACCGGGGCGACTGACAAACTGGTCCGCGTGTGGAACGTCACCACTGGAAAGATCGAGCAAGAACTCGCCGGACACACGGGGACGATCTGGAGCCTCGCCTGGTCCCCCGACGGCACCCGCCTCGCCTCGGTCGCCGAGGACAAAACCGTCCGCCTCTGGGATCACCTCGCGGGAAAACGCGTCGCCACCTACGACCAGTTCCCGGAAGCACTCATCCCGAACAAAGGCTACGGGACCGGTCTCGCATGGAACGCCGACAGCCGCCGTCTGTGGATTGCGCTGACCAACAACATCGTGCCGCTCGACGTGGAGACCGGCACGTTCGGCCCGCTGGAGAATTTTTGCAACGGCAACGTCGTGACGTTCCTCAACACGTCCCCCGACGGCCAGCGGCTGCTCGCGCGGGAAGGCTACGGTTGGACGTTCGTCCGCGGCCGAGACGCTCAGGACCGCCGCCTGCTCGGCCAACACCTGGGCCAGACCGCGCAGTGGCATCCCGACAGCCGCCGCTGCCTGGGTTGGGAGTACGGCTACGGCACGGTCGGGTTCGACGTGGAGACGAACCGCCGGCTGGGGATGCTCTTCCCGTGGCTGACCGGCGACCACTGGCTCTGCCTCGGCACTGCGTCGTCTTCTCCTGGCGGCCACTACCGCGGCAGCCCCGGCGTCGAAGACCAATTCGTCTACGTCGCCATGCTCCCCGACGGCTCCCAACGCACCTACACCCCCGCCGAATTCGCCAAGTCGTTCGGCTGGAAGAACGACCCGGAGAAAGCGGAGTTGCTCGGCAAGTAGCACGACGCGCGAGAGAGTGATTGCACAGAAGCACGACACGCGAGCAAATGGTTGTCTTGGTCGCGGAGCGACCGACGACGGTAGCCGTGGGTTTCAACCCACGGTTGAAAAACCGACCAACCCATTTCGTCGCGTAGCGACGATTGAACCGGGCCATCATGCGGAGACGATCGCATGGAATGCCAACACCAGGACTGACGATTCAATCGTCGCTCCGCGACGAATCATTTGTTCGTCGTCCGAATCCGTGGGTTGAAACCCACGGCTACCATCGGATGTCGCTCCGCGACAAAAAATGGTCGGTTTCGACGTAGAGCTTTCGACGTGCAGACAAACCGCCGGCTGGGCCTGCTCTTCCCGTGGCTGAGCGGCGACCACTGGCTTCACTTCGGCCAATTGTAAATTGTGGCATGCCTGACCCCCGCTCACCCAGTCACTCCTTCGATCACTCGCTTCCAGCGGTTGGGGACGCCGCGCCAGGTGGTTTGGTAGGTCTCCTCCAGCGGGACGTTGACGTAATGTTCCGGAGTCAGGAACAAGGGCATTTCGGGAATCGGGTGGCCCACGGCGATCGGCTCAAAGTACGCCGTGCTGATGCGGTCGCGACGATAAGCGGACATACCCAGCGGCAATTCGGGGGTGACGGCATCGGGGCAGTCACCACACCAATCGGTCCAGAATGCGAAATGCAATCCCTGGGGATCGCACGGTCCGGGAGGGAACAGGTCCAGAACCATCAAATGGCAGCCCAGATCGAAGGCATCCAGCAGCTTCTCCAAGAATTGCTCGGTCGCATGCCGGCAGTCCTTGTTTCCAGGCGAAACGACTTCGATGAACGCCACCAGCCGATCGTCGGAGACGTGATGAATCGCGACTCGATCCGCCTTAGTGGCGTAATGATTCTCGTCCGACTGAGCCGTGAACCGGACCTTCGGCGGCTTCGTCTTCACCGCCAACGCCGCCGTTCCACCGCCGATGCCATTTTCCGGCCCGTCATGTGCCGGAAGCTCAAACGACTCCAGCGTGAGCACATCCGGCTCACGCCCGCCAGCCCGCTGCTCGGCCAGCGCGTAGTAGCCCTCCGGCAACCGGCCGTCGTTCAGCGAGTCACGAATTCGCACGACCCAGCTTTGATGAAAATCGTGAAAAATTCCTGCCGGAACTCGGGTCCAATCGTGAGCAGGCATGATGACATTCCTTTCCCAGTCACCTCATCCATTCCACGGCACGGGTCACTATACCTCGCGCGGCGCGGAATGCGACAGGCGAGCGGGGTGGCGTCAGCCCCCCGGTCCTGCGGCGAAATCACCGGGGG
>CAZPUJ010000152.1:0-11863 GCA_964589725.1 uncultured Planctomycetaceae bacterium | reverse complement strand
GTCGGCCAACCTGCTCGAACCGGGCGACGACCCGCACCAGAACATGCAGTTCCTGGTGTTCTGCGCCGCCGTGATCCGCGCCGTGCATCGTTGGGCAAAACTGCTGCGGGCGTCGATCGCACACGCCGGCAACGATCATCGCCTGGGTGCGAACGAAGCTCCACCCGCGATTGTTTCGATCTTCCTCGGCGAAATGCTGACGGACGTCTTCGAGCAAATTGAAAAGGGCAAGCTGGAGTCGTCGAAGAAGGGCGGTTATCTGACGGTCGGCGTCGATACGTTGCCGCCGCTTCCAAAAGACAGCGGCGACCGCAACCGCACGAGCACATTTGCGTTCACCGGCAACAAATTCGAGTTCCGCGCGGTCGGCTCGAACCAATCCATCTCCGGCCCGCTGGTCGTGTTGAACACGATTGTCGCCGAAAGTTTGGACTACGCTGCCACGGAACTCGAAAAGGCCACCGGCGGCGATCCCCGTAAGCTCAATGCGGCCTGCCAATCGCTGCTGCAAAACATCATCAAGCAGCACAAGGCCGTGATTTTCAACGGCGACAATTACACCGAGGAATGGCACAAGGAATCCGAGAAACGTGGCCTGCCGAACCTGCGAAACACGGTCGATGCCCTGGGCGTGCTCAAGGACAAGGATGTCATCGAACTGTTCGACAAGTACGCCGTGCTCAGCCCGCGCGAAACCGCCAGCCGCTACGACATCTACATTGAGCGATACTGCAAGGACATCAACACCGAAAGCCGTTTGTGCCTGAACATCGCTCGTTCGATGATCCTGCCCGCAGCATATCGGTATCAGAGCGAGTTGGCTCAGACCGCCTGTGCCATGAAGAATTGCGGTCGCACGCCCGACACCAGTTCACTCGACCGCGTCACCGAACTGACTGGCCAACTCGAGGGAGCGATCAAGCAATTGAACGACGCAGCCGAGCATCACGCTAGCGGCGACACCTGCGCGCATGCCAAGCACTTCCGCGACGAAGTCCTCCCGGCCATGCTCAAGGTTCGCCAAGTGGCCGACGAGCTCGAAGGCATCATCGCCGACGACCTCTGGCCGCTGCCGACCTACCGCGAGATGCTGTTCATCCGATAGAGTGGCTCGCGCCAAGTTCATCAATCTCACTGCCTCGATGGCCGCCGGTCATCGAGGCAGTTTGCTAATCCGATAAGTTTCCACGAGTCGTGCCTGCGATCACACTCGCCGAGAACCACGCGCACGTCGTCTCAAGGGGCCGATCATGGACCAAGATGAGATTCTGCTGGACTGCGAAGAACGCATGGACAAGGCCGCTTCGGTCTTTCGCGAACAACTGAAGGGTCTGCGCACCGGCCGCGCCAACCCCGGCCTCGTCGACAACATTCGCGTCGAGGTCTACGGCTCACCGACACCACTCAAACAAATCGCGCAGGTCAGCGTGCCCGAGCCGCAACAACTGATGATCCGGCCGTATGACCAGAACAGCGTGCAACCGATCGCGAAGGCGATTCAGTCGAGCGATGTGGGATTGGCCCCGAAGGTGGAGGGCCGCGTCATCCGTCTGAACATTCCGCCACTTTCGACTGACCGCCGCAAGCAACTTGTCGGGCGCGTGAAGGAATTCGCCGAGGAAGCCCGCGTCGCGATCCGCAACGTTCGCCGCGACGCCAACAAGCACGCCGACACGGCTCAAAAGGACAAAGTCCTCACCGAGGATCTCTGCGAAGCGACCAAGGAAGAGGTCCAGAACCTCACGAAGAAATACGAAGGCTCCGTCAACGACGAAGCGGCGGCCAAAGAAAAACAGATCATGGAAGAATGATCCGACTACCGCCAGAATTGTGTTCGGCTCTGTTCTCGCGTCTGGAACCGGCGCAAGTAATCGCGGTGAGCTGGTGAGTCCGGGTACTCTTGCCCGGACGGATCGGGATAGCCGCGCATGGCTTGGAACGGCAGCGGTTCAACGAACTGACCGTAGACCGTGTTCAAGTCCGCGTCTTTGTCGTAACCGACGTTGTGAATGATGAAATCTCGCTTCCAGCCAGAAGGCAAGTCGTTCGAGACCGCTTTGAAACGCACGGTCATCGCATCTCCGGCACCGAGAATCGCGAAGAAGTCATCGCCTTCGGTGATCAATTCCGTCACGTCACCATAACGAGTGAATTTGCCCCCCATCGGCGGCCACTGTGGCTCGGTCGTGATTTGCGAGGCATCAAACCGCTCCGGCCCAAAATCCGGATGCGGCAGCCGCTCGGAGAAGCCTCGGAACTGCAAGTCGGCTCCGAGGAGCGGCAACTCCGTGAGCTTGTGCTCCAGCGGCGGTTCATCGACGGTGAAGAAAACTTCGTCCCAGTACAGTTCCATCGACGTGACGATGCGGACGCGATTCTTGATTTTTGATTTTGGATTTTTGATTTCAGATTTGACATCTGAGATTTGAGATTTGACATCGGAACTTTGAGCTTCTCGATTTGAACCCTCATGTTTATCGAGTCCCAACGCCTTCGACAAACCGACCGCGATCGTCTTCGTCTTGCCGCCGGGGAAGCCAATGTAGCTGATCGCTTCACGCCACGTGCCATCATCGTCCTGCACCCAAATCGCCGGCGGCTTCGGCGGCGACAAGTCCGGGTTCTGCGAGATGCCGATGTTGATCGACGTGTCGGTTGGGAAGACCCAACCGGTCAGAAACAACGTCACGCTGCGCGGATTGTCGAGCTTCCCAAGGTCCAGCTCAATGAAGTGTTCTTCGGTCAGACCTTGCTTGATGACCCGGTCGAACGGACGGAGATATCGCTCGTCCCGCTTGGCGATGCGTTCGAGCACATCGCGGCCTCGATGATCGTGCGCCGACAGGGGTGTGTGACGGCGGCGCACCGGATGCAAATGAAATTCGGCAACCGACGCGGGGCCGACTTTTTCGTTCGAGAAGAACTCGACATCGGCCGGATGATCGACGGCCAGCAAGCGGACTTGATCGAAGTACGCAGCTTCCCAAAGTTCCTCGGTCAGCATCAAACGGTATTCGCCCTTGTGCTCGCGCAGCCGGTTACCGTCGATTTTGAGATATTCCCATTCGCGAGCTTGTGCCAGTTTGCCGTCGGCTAACTGCAATCCGATCGGCGCGGCCCACAGGCAGTCGGTGTAGAACGTCCACTGTTCGCCGTCCCACGTGTAAAGATAAGGACACGAGCCTTTCAGAATCTGCTGAGCCGCAATCGCCTCGCCGGGCCGCGGCCGTAGGATGTTTTGTGGAATGCCGTTCGTCCAGACGATGCGGGCCGCATCCACCTGCTTCGCCGCACCGAGTCCAAAGTGCGTCGATTGCCCTTCGACGACGCGCACGTGCGACTTTCGCCCCGGCACCTCCGGCAAGCCCGCCGCGCGAAGTTCGATCAAACTGCCGACGCCATGAATGTTGACCCGCTCGCTGTCGCGCTGCGGCTTGCGATCCTTGTCCGCTCGGATCGACAGGTCAATCCAGCCGTTCTTGTTGCCACCGTCGTTGCGAACCCAGATCGGTCGTTGGTCGGTGACAATCAAGACGTCCTCATCACCGTCGGCGTCAAAGTCGGCGACTCTGCATGTGACCGTACGTGTACTGTCCTTTAACGGAATTAAAAGCTTGTCATCGATCCAAACGAAGTCGCTTTCTGAATGCCAGGAGAGCAGTTCTCTATTTCCGTCGTTGTCAAAGTCTGCCGCTAGAGTCCCGTCATCCGGCCGTGCTGACTCTTTGAAAAAATCACCACGTAGCAGATGCTTGGTGATGGGAGCGTCTAGTGCTGTTGAGGATTGATTTCGCAAAGGATCATCTCCAGAAGCAAGCAATTGCCAACCTAATGGACTCGTCTGCAAGCCCATCAAATGCAACGAGCAACAATGTCCCAATCGGCTGTAATTTGGTGGAAACTCCCGCCAGCGCAGTCGGCCGTGCGAAATGTTTTCCAGCCAACCTGGCTTCTCAATGTATCGCCCCGTCACGAGCACGTCGGTTTGCACGTCGAAGTTCCAATCGACCGGCAGCAGGACGGTTGCTTTGAGGTCAGTGGGCGGAAGGGCGGAGCGGTAGGAAATGTCAATGAATTTCGTGTGCTCGCGGCTGTCGTTGTTTTGCCAGATGGAAATGCCGTTGCTGCTGGAGACGATCAAATCCAAATCGCCGTCGTGATCGAGGTCTGTGGGCGCGACGGCCCGCACGTCGCGCAAGGCTTGAAAGCCTTCGCCCTGTTCGACCAATTGCAACGACCGCGTCTTCGTGGCCGGATCAAACTGATTCCGCCAGAACTGCAACCCGTCCTCACCGAAGAGGAGTAAGTCGACGTCCGCATCCTCGGCCCGCTCGACGGCACCTTCAGGAGCGGCGCTCGTCGACGACGAACTCTTCTCCGACGATTCGTTCTTCGCGGCCTCGTTGGATGTTGCTGGATTGGCTTTCGCGTTATTCAACTTTTCGACGATCGGCGGTGCGGTTTGCCCGATGAAGCGATGATCGGCTGGAGTGTCTTCCGTGTCTCGATCCAAATCGCAGGCGACGATTTCCGACAAGCCATTCGGCACGACTTGCTCGCAAAGCGTCACCCAGCGCGAACCGTTCGTGGACTTGTGGTCGGTCGACGCGGGGTCGCGCTGGCCAAACACGATCAGTTGGCCATTGAGCAACACGATGACGTCCCAACGGCCGTCGAGGTCGAAGTCGGCGATCTTCACGTCGCGAATCCCCGCCAGTGGCGGCAACTGATCACTGGCGGAAGCCTCGACGAATTGGATGTCGATCGCCGATTCCGCTTTCGCCGCGTTAGCCGACAACGCCGGCTTGGCCTGTTCGTACCAAGCGGCGGAGAAGTCGTGAACGACATATTCCAGCAAGTGCTTCGACACGCGGCGCTGATCGAGCTTGGTTGCGATCTCCGGTTTGAAGATGTTCGACACCAGCCGAGCGAACCGCGTCACCGAAGTCCAATCTTGCTTGCCGACGGCCTCCTCGGCTTTGTTCAACAGGTCAATCAGGTCCACATTCCGGAGCTTCTGGATGAATTCGACAAACGGCTGACTGATGTGTTTGACTTGAACCAGTGTCTTGGCGATGTCCACGTCTTTCTCGGTCGCTTCGACGACCAGCCGTTCGGTCAGCAGCCACAGATTGTCGGTGGCCTTGTCAGCCGCTCGTCTCAGCGCGGCGGAACCGCGTTTCTGCAATTCCAGGTCATCGCTGGCCCGCGACGCGACGTAGATTTCGGTTTCCAACGCCGGATCGCCCGCCGAAAGATCGACGGCTGTTTGCAACTCGTCGAACTGTCGTCGGCGGTCATCATGATGCTCGGCCAATCGTGCGGCGAGCAGATGCGTCACCGGCGACTTGGGCTCTAATTTCACTGCCTTGGCCACGGCCTCTTCGGCCCGCGCGAGTCCGCTTTGGAACTTCTCGGCGTTACGGACCTTGTCCAACGTTTCAGGAGCAATCGCCAGCACGGCCGCGATGGCTCGGTTTCGCCGCGCAGCGGGCTCATCGGAAGCTTGCTTGTCGAGGACTGCGAACTTCTCCGCCGCGGCGTCGTATTTTCCGTTCTCCAGTAACGCAAGCGCCTCGTTGAGCAACGACGATGCTTTGACTGCATCGCCATCCAGCCGCTTGCCCGGCCCTTCACGAAAGCCGTTGCCGTTTCCAATCGGGCGGCCTCGCAAGATGACAAACACTGCGGTTGCGACGACGATCAGTCCGATCAACACGAAATGCCAACGACGGGAAGCGCGAGGTTCAGGCATGGTTCACTCCAACGAAAAGTTCGCGCGTGTTGTAATCTCGTGAAACCGCGAACAGAATGCTGCCGCATATCGTAGGACGGACGCCCACGTCCGACCAATTCGTTCCTCGACCGGACGTAGGCGTCCGGCCTACTGATCGCGGGGAAACAGCATGCACCAGGCCCATGTCGAACGTGTCGTTGATTTGCTGGACCCGCACGGCAACGTGCTGTTGAACATGTCCATCGACGAAGCGGTCGAGCGTGTCGTGTCGGGCGATCCGGCTCGTGTGCGCGAGATTGACGGGCAATTCGCCGTCTGGGGCAAACAAGGCCAGATCGTGCGCATGGCGCGGTCGATTGGCCGGCCGATGCGCTATTTTTTGGCCAAGCGAGCCGAAGGGCCGTGCCTGATCATCGCCGAGCGGATTAACGAAATTGCCGCGTGGCTGCGGCGCGAGGATTACGGCGATCAGTTTCATCCGTCATACACGCGCATGGTGCCGGCGCATCATCTGGTCGAAATCGCCTTGATTGGCTGTCCCGATCCGAATCCGAACTATACGCGGTTCTTGGCTCCGCAGAAGAATCGACTGAACGCGAACCTCGACGAAATCGGCCGTGCGTACGTCGGTGCGCTCGCGGCCGAGTGCGACAAGTGGTTCGATCGCATCGATGGCCGCGAGCCAATTGGCGTGTTGTTTTCTGGCGGCATCGACAGCGGAGCGTTGTTTCTTGTACTGCACCACTTGCTGCTGCGACGCGGCGAATCGCCGGCTCGGTTGAAGGCGTTCACGCTCGCGGTGACGGATTCAAATCTCAAATCTCAGATTTCAAATCGAAAATTCGAATTCGAAAATCAAACATCCGCTGACGCCGTTCAAGCCGCGAGATTTCTTGACGAACTCGATCTCGGCCTGTTTCTCGAAGTGATCGAGGTCTCGCGCGACGATTTGAATGTCGCCGAGACGGTGCGCGTCATCGAGGACTACAAGCCGCTCGACGTGCAATCGGCGACGATGGCGCTCTCGCTCTGCAAAGGCATTCGGCAGCGATATCCGGAGTGGAAGTACCTCACGGATGGAGACGGCGGCGACGAGAACTTGAAGGACTACCCGATTGAAGAAAATCCCGAACTGACGATTCGCAGTGTGCTCAACAACACGATGCTGTATCAAGAAGGCTGGGGCGTCGGCGCGATCAAACATTCGCTAACGTACTCAGGGGGACAAAGCCGCGGGCACGTCCGGACGTCGGCCCCGGCTCGCGCGTGTGGCTTTGTCGGCTTTAGCCCCTATGCGTTGCCGAATGTGATTGAAGTCGCGGAAGGCATCCCGTTTATCGAACTCACGGACTGGAGCCACGACCGGCTGTATGCCTTGAAAGGAGAGATCGTTCGTCGCGGCGTCGAGGTACTCACCGGCTTGACGATGCCGGTTTTCGAGAAACGTCGCTTCCAACACGGTGCGGTTCAGGAGGCTTTATTTGCTCAGGTGTTTTCGAACACCGAGGCCGATTACCGCCGGATGCTGATCTCGGCATTTGGTTGATCGTTGGGGCAGCGGAGCTTGGCTGGTGCTCGGGCCACTCCATAGAATCTGGAACACGCCAGCGTGCTTGGATGCTGCGTGACGCCCCCGCCTTCGTTTTGCCCACCGAACGAGAGTTCGCATGCCGCCGTTGGTCCATTCTGGTGCTTCCGCATTCGAGGACTCGGTCACGCCTTTTGACTTCGCGCCGCTCACGCGAGTTGTCTTTGGGCGGGGCGCCGTGCGGCGTCTCGGAGAACTAGCACATCAGCTCGGTGGACGTCGAGTGCTGGTCGTCACGGATGCCGGACTGGCACGAGCGGGTTATGAGCGGCGCGGCGTCGAAGCCCTCAACGCGGTGGGCTTGGATGTCGTGGTGTTTCATGATGTGCATTCCGAACCGACAACCGATGACGTCGAACGAGGATTAGCCGTCGCTTGTTCCGCCAAGATCGACTTGATCGTTGGGTTTGGGGGCGGCAGCAGCATGGACTGCGCAAAAGGCATCAACTTCCTGCTGACCAACGGTGGGCGGATGGAGGATTACTGGGGTATTGGCAAAGCGACTAAGCCGATGCTGCCAATGATCGCTGTCCCGACGACCGCAGGAACTGGCAGTGAGGCTCAATCGTTCGCGATCATTGCGAACTCGCAGACGCACATGAAGATGGCCTGCGGAGACAAGAAGGCCGCCTGCAAAATCGCCATCCTCGATCCGGAACTGACACTGACGATGCCGCCCGCCGTCACGGCGGCCACAGGCATCGATGCCATCAGCCACGCGATCGAATCGCACGTCACGGCCGCTCATACGACTCTGTCGCAGCTTTTCAGTCGCCGCGCATGGCAGTTGTTGTCGCGCGGGTTTCCATTCGTTACGGCGAGCGGGGGCCGTCAGGCCCCTGATGGTTCCGAATTGCGAAATGGTTCCGATTTGCATACCGGGGCCGTTGGAACGACGAACGCATCAGGGGGCTTATGCCCCCCGCTCGCCAATCAGACGCTCGCGAATCAGATTCTCGATGCTCGTGGGGCGATGCTTCTCGGCGCGCATCTGGCGGGCGCGGCGATCGAGAACTCGATGCTCGGAGCCACGCACTCGCTGGCCAATCCGCTGTCAGCGCATTTCGGAGTCACTCACGGTGTGGCCGTCGGCCTGATGCTGCCGCACGTCATTCGTTTCAACGCCGCTGCGGTCGGCCAATCATATGGCGAACTCGCCGCCGACGCTGGACTGTCTTCCGCCGACGATCCGCGAGCGGGTGCGATTCTGGCGAATTACATTGCCCAGCTCTTTGCGGAAGCTGGGTTGCCCAAGAGCCTCTCGTCGTGCAAAGTGGCTCGTGAGCTAATCCCCACGATGGCCCAAGAGGCCGCCGCTCAGTGGACGGCCAAGTTCAACCCGCGTCCTGTCGATGTCACTAGTTTGCAGGAGATTTACGAATGCGCGATGGAAGAATAGGGGACAAGGGTCAGGGGTCAGAGGCCAGGGAACTGCATTCCGGCCGACAGCCGAACGCCAATGGCCGATTGCCGATGAGTCTTTTTCTGAACGACGGAGCCGGCTGCGAACTTTCTCGACGCGGCTTGCTGATTGTGGGAGCCGCTGCACTTCTGACTGCGCTGCCGGCCTGTGCTCAAGAATCGAAACCGCTCAAACCTTCTGCTGCGAATCGCGATGTGGCGACTGCGGCTGGGCTCGGGACGACGACGAAGCTCGCGAAAATCGACTCGAGTTGGCCGACGTTTCGGCGTACGGCCGATTTGAACGGCATCGCCAGCAGCGATCTGCCAGCGAAGCTCAATCTGAAATGGAGGATCACGTCCAAGGATGGGTTCGCGTCGACGGCGGCGATTGTCGGGGCGCGAGTCTACGTCGGTACGCTCAGCGGCGAGCTGCTTTGTTTGGAACGCGAGACAGGCAAAACCGTGTGGTCTTATCGGACGGTCGAGGATGTGAAACCGAACACGTTCGCTCCTGGCTTTCAATCTTCTCCAGCCATGACGGCGGAAGGCGTGTTCGTCGGCGATGAAGACGGTGTCTTCCACGCGGTCGATGCCACGACCGGTAAAAAGAAGTGGACGTTTTCAAGTGGCTCGCAAATCATTGCCTCGGCCAACATCGTCGGGGATCGAGTGATTTTCGGCTCGTACGACAGCAATCTGTATTGCCTGAAGGCGGGCGACGGCGGCGTGGCTTGGAAGTTTCAGACGCAAGACCGAGTCAACGGCTCGCCGGCCATCGCCGACAAGCACACGTTCGTGACCGGCTGCGATCAGCACATGCGCGTCATCAACATCGACACCGGTGAGCAAGTCGCCGACATGCCGCTGGAGCGATTCCTGATCGCCTCGCCAGCGGTCAGCGGCGACATGCTATATGTCGGCACGCACGAGAGCGAAGTCATCGCCCTCAACTGGCGTAAGAAAGAAATCGTCTGGACCTACAGCGACGAGCCTCGCGATCAACCGTATCATTCGTCCGCCGCGTTGACCGACAAGCTGGTGCTGATCGGAGGCCAGGACAAACAACTCCACGCCATCGACCGAGCCACCGGCCAAGGCGTCTGGAAGCTGGCCACTCGCGGCCAAGTCAACAGCTCGCCCGTCGTCGTTGGCGACCGAGTCTTCGTTGGCTCGAAGGACGGTTTTTTGTACGAAGTCAAACTCGCCGACGGTACGCTGATCGAAAAGCATCAAGTCGCCGGCCGAGGGATTTCGGCATCGCCGGCTGTCGGAGAAGGATGCCTTGTCATCGGGGCCGAAGGAAATGACGGAGCTTTGGTCTGCTTCGGAGAGTGACCTCCATGGGCCACGACCAACGCTTGAAGACGTTGATCAAGGAATTCTTGCGGGAGTTCTTTCAGCTTTTCTTTCCCGAATGGGGAGCGGTGTTTGATTTCCGTCGGATCGTGTGGCTGGAACAGGAACTCTTTCCCGATCCCCCGGACGGGTCGCGGCGCGTGGCGGACTTGGTGGCTCAGTTGCCGACGGTCGTGCCGATCCGCACTTCGGCCGAGACCGTCGAGCGGCACTTCATCGCCCTGATCCACTTGGAACTCGAGGCCAACGATTCGATCGCTGTGCTGCGGCGGCGAATGCATCGGTATTACTCGGGCTTTCGCGATAAGCATAACCGTCCGGTGTTGCCGATCGCGGTGTATGTCAACGTCGGATTGGACGGTGTCGGGACGGAAGTGTTTTCGGAACGCTTCGAGACCGAGAGCGGACAACCGAGCTTGGAGACGCTGACGTTTCGGTACATGTACGTCGGCCTGCCGGCACTCGCTGCTGAGAAGTACGTTGAGTGTGGCAATCCACTCGGAGCGGCGTTCAGTTCGCTGATGAGAACGCCTCGCGGGCAATTGGTGGCGATGAAGGCGAAGGCGTTGCGAGAGATCGCTCGAACATGCCACAATAAACGCCAGCGAGCGTTGTTGTCCGAATGCGTGCAGGCTTACAAACCGCTCAATGAGGCGCAGTTCGCGGAACTGGAACAGTTGATTCAGACACCGCCCTATCGGGAGGCTCGAAAGATGGCCGTGACATTCTTTGAAAAAGGGCGTCAGGAAGGACGTCAGGAAGGGCTTCGTGAAGCGATCAAGGTCATCCTTGAGGGGCGCTTTGGCGCTTTGCCAAATCGAGTCGTAAAGATCATTGACGCTTGGCCGGAAAAGGCCTTGCGTCCATTGATGCAAACAATTTCTGGCTTGGAATCGTTGACTGATTTGAAACCGTATGGGCGTCAGAAGTGAGTGTCGATGATCATTGGCCTCCCACTTCATGAGTTTGTTCCAACGTCGGCCCCGGAAAGTTTGAGCAATGGATATCGCAAATAACCTCACGGTAGCTCCCTCAGGTGTGACATTGCCCGTCTCGACCGTGACACCGGCCACTGGCGCAACAGAGGTTGGCAGCTACTTCGTGTCGAACTATCCGCCGTTCTCGCAGTGGCGGGCGGAGTTGGTTGGCGAGATTCAATCGGCGTTCGCGGCGGAGCCTAATCGGGATGTGTCGCTGGGGTTGTATTTGCACATTCCGTTTTGTCGGAAGCGGTGCAAGTTCTGTTACTTCCGGGTCTATACGAACCAGAACGCTGCGGCGATTGAGCAGTATGTCGAATCGCTCGGCCGCGAGATTGAGTTGCTCGGACAGCAGCCGGCGGTGAGCGGGCGGCAGTTGCAGGTCGTGTACTTCGGCGGCGGCACGCCGAGTTATCTCAGTTCGAAGCAATTGCTGTTTCTGCGCGACACGGTGCGACGCACGATCTCCTGGGACCATGCTCAAGAGGTCACGTTCGAGTGCGAACCCGGCACGCTCAATTTGGAAAAAGTCAAGACGCTGAAGGACATCGGCGTCACGCGCGTGTCACTCGGCGTCGAGAACTTCAAAGACAGCATCCTGGAAGAAAACGGACGAGCTCACCTCTCGCCGGAGATTTACCGCGCGTATGATTGGTTGCAGCAGGTCGGCTTTCCGCAGATCAACATCGACTTGATCGCCGGCATGATTGGCGAGACCGACGAGAACTGGCAGCGTTGCCTCGACGAAGCTCTGAAGCTGCAGCCGGACAACATCACGATCTATCAGATGGAGTTGCC
>CAZPUJ010000151.1:0-13788 GCA_964589725.1 uncultured Planctomycetaceae bacterium | reverse complement strand
AGCTGCAACCTGTACGCCGTGCTCGACTGCCCCGGCGGCACGTTTCAGGGGGCGGGCGTGAAGACCGTCGTGCTCTTCTTTGAGAAGGGAGCACCGACGCGGAAGGTCTGGTACTACCAGCTCGACCCCGGCCGCAACATGGGCAAGACGAACCCGCTCAACGACGACGACCTCGCCGAGTTCGTCGAGTTGCAGCAGACCAACGCCGACTCGCCGAAGTCGTGGATGCCGCCACAATCGACCCGACGACGTTCGACCTATCAGTGAAGAACCCCAACGGCGGCGAGGAAGTGACGCACCGCAGCCCCGAAGCGATCATGGACGAGATCGCCGGATTGGACAGCGAAAGTGCCGAAGTATTGGCAACTATCAGGAGGCTGCTATGAAAATAGGGAAAGCCAATGAGAATGATGAGAAGAATGGGAATGATGAAAATCATAAATCCCATGCTTCCCATAAATCCCATCAATCACCGCCGACAGACCCCAACCGCGTGCTGCCCCCACGCGGCGACTATCAAACGCTGTTGTCCTTCCAAAAAGCGGAAGTCGTCTACGACATCACCTTTCGCTTTGCCCACAAGTATCTCTCCAGGGGCGATCGCACCGTCGATCAGATGATTCAGTCGGCTCGGTCGGGCAAGCAGAACATCTTGGAAGGGAGCAAAGCGGCGACGACCTCTAAGGAAACGGAAATCAAACTGACCAACGTCGGTCGCGCCAGTCTCGAAGAGCTGTTGGCCGACTACCGCGACTACCTGCGAGTCCGCGATCTGCGGCTGTGGGACAAGGATTCCAAAGAAGCGTTGTTTGTTCGCGAGCTTGGACGCCAGACGCCACAGACGTTTGAGGTCTACCGTGAGTTCGTCGAAACCCGATCGGACGAGGTGATCGCGAACATGACCATCTGCCTGATTCATCAGACCAATTACCTGTTGGATCAGCAGTTAAAGACCTTGGAAAAGGAATTCATCGAACAAGGCGGCCTGCGCGAACGCATGACCCGCGCCCGGCTCAACTACCGCAACCAACGCCCGAAAGAATGAACGCTGCATCGGCAAGATAATTCCAATTGGTGATCGAAAGACATGGGATTTATGGGAAGCATGGGATTTATGATTTTCATGATTCCCATCAATCCCATGCCTCCCATGGCAATTGCCAATCCCATCGAATTCGATGGGATTAGGAAACTGCTCACCACCGACCACCGACTCCCCAGGCTTCCGGGGAGCAAGTAACCATGAACCAACAGGAATTGAAAATGGACAACGGACAATGGACAGCGCGGCCGCGTTGTTCATTTTCAATTGTGAATTGTTCATTGCCTCGGACCATTCGGGGGCTGCTATGAAAGCCAGATGGCAATCGAAGAAGCTCGGCGATGTCGCCACACTTCAGAGAGGTTTCGACTTACCCACTCAAAACCGAGTGAGCGGCTCGCATCCACTCGTAAGTTCCAGCGGTATTAGTGACACGCATCATGAAAGCGCAGTCGCCGGCCCCGGAGTCGTAACGGGACGAAGCGGTAGCATCGGAAACGTATTCTTCATTGAGCAAGACTTTTGGCCGCTCAATACCGTTCTCTACGTGAAGGATTTTCACGGGAACGATCCTCGATTCGTTTTCCATTTGTTGAACAAGTTCGATTTGAAACGCTTTGCGACCGGGACCGGAGTTCCGACACTCAATCGGAACTTTGTGCATGACGAACTGGTCAACGTCCCCTTGCTGGCCGAGCAGCGGCGGATTGTTGGGATTCTCGACGAAGCGTTTGAGGGCCTCGCCAACGCCAAAGCCAACGCCGAACAGAACCTCCAAAACGCCCGTGCTCTGTTTGAAAGCCACCTGCAAGCCGTCTTCACCCAACGCGGCGACGGCTGGGTGGAGAAAACGTTGAGCGAAGTCTGCGCCATCACCTCAACCCTCGTTGACCCTCGCAAAGTCGAGTTCCTCGACTTGATCCACGTTGGAGCAGGAAACATCGAATCACAGACTGGCGTCTTTGTGGAACTCAAGACAGCGCGCGACGAAAGTTTGATTTCCGGCAAGTTTCTCTTCGACAAATCAATGGTGCTCTACAGCAAGATTCGTCCTTACCTCATGAAAGTGGCGCGTCCCGACTTCAGCGGCTTGTGCAGCGCAGACATGTATCCGCTCGCGCCGTTGCTGAACCAGATTACTCGCGACTACCTCTTCCATCTGTTGCTGAGCAAACCCTTCACCGAGTATGCAATCCAAGGTTCGGCCCGTGCAGGAATGCCGAAGGTCAATCGAGAGCATCTGTTCGAGTTTCGAGTCTGGCTGCCCGCTGTGAAGAAGCAAAAGGAATTGGCAGGGAAGCTCGACGCTCTGCACGAAGAAACCCAACGCCTCGAATCCCTCTACCAGCGCAAGCTCGCCGCGCTCGACGAGTTGAAAAAGTCGCTGCTGCACCGAGCCTTCAGCGGGCAACTTTAAGCCGAGAATCACACCATGAGCATTCAAAGCGGCGGCAAACAGATTCTGATTCATGGTCTGGCCCTCATCCTGGCCGGGCTGGTCTGGGGCTTTTTCCCGCCCCTGACCCCGTATCCCCGGCTCGCACTCGGAGCGCACATCCAGTTTGTCACCAACGGCATGTTGTTTGTTGTGCTGGCCATCGTGCTGCTCAAGGTGCCCCACCGCGCCGGCACAGGGGCGGTCCGAGTGATGTTGGTGTCGGCGTGGCTGACGTGGCTCATGGCGTTGTCCGAGGCGGCCAATGCGTGGTGGGGTGCCAACCAGATGCTCCCGATCGCGGCCAAGCAGGCCGGAGCAGCGGGGGCGACTGCCTGGCAGGAAGCCGTGGTGAAACTGTGTCATCTCCCCGCAGCACTGGGTCTGATCCTCTCGCTGTCCCTGCTGACCATCGGCATCGTGAAACACCGCGAACCGGCGGAATAGGAAGATCGCCATGAACGAAGCCGAAACCAGAGCCGAACACATCGACCCCACGCTCGCCGCCGCTGGCTGGGGCGTCGTCGAAGGAAGCCGCATTCGGCGAGAGTATCCGATCGCGCCGGGACGCCTCGAAGGCTACGGGCGGCGCGGCAAGTCACTCTCGGCCGACTACGTGCTGGAGTATCGCAACACCAAGCTGGCGGTCGTCGAAGCCAAGGCGTGGGATGAGGCTCTGACCGAAGGTGTCGCGCAGGCGAAGAACTACGCCGGCAAGCTGTCGATCCGCTTCACCTACTCCACCAACGGCCAAGGCATCTACGGCATTGACATGGACGAGGGGACCGAAGGGGACGTGCCCCGCTACCCGACTCCCGATGAACTCTGGAACCTCACCTTCGCCGAGCAGAACGCTTGGCGTGACCGTTTCGCCGCGATCCCCTTTGAAGACCGGGGCGGCTACTTCCAGGGCCGCTACTATCAGGACATCGCCATCGAGCGAGTGCTGGAAGCCATCGTCGCCGGGAAGCAACGCATCCTGCTCACGCTGGCGACCGGCACGGGCAAGACCTTCATCGCGTTTCAACTCGCCTGGAAGTTGTTTCACGCTCGCTGGTCGCGGGCAATGGATAATGGACAATTGACAGTGGACAACGACGGCAATTCTCAATTGTCCATTTTCAATTCTCCTTTGCGTCGTCCGCGCATCCTGTTCCTCGCCGATCGCAACATCCTCGCCAACCAAGCCTTCAACGCCTTCTCGGCCTTCCCCGAAGATGCGATGGTGCGCATCGAACCGAGCGACATCAAGAAGAAAGGCAAAGTCCCCAAGAACGGCAGCCTGTTCTTCACGATCTTCCAAACCTTCATGTGCGGACCACCCAACGACGGCGAGCCGTCACCCTACTTCGGCGAGTACCCGGCGGACTTCTTCGACTTCATCGTCATCGACGAGTGCCATCGCGGCGGCGCGAACGACGAAAGCACCTGGCGCGGCATCCTCGACTACTTCGCGCCGGCGGTGCAACTCGGCCTGACCGCCACGCCGAAGCGCAAAGACAACGTCAACACCTACGCCTACTTCGGCGAGCCGGTCTACATCTACTCGCTGAAGGACGGCATCAACGACGGCTTCCTGACGCCGTTCAAAGTGAAGCAGATTCAGACCACGCTCGATGAGTACGTCTACACGCCCGACGACCAACTGATCGAAGGCGAAATCGAGACCGGCAAACGCTACGAAGAAAAAGACTTCAACAAGATCATCGAGATCAAGGAACGTGAGCAGTACCGGGTGAAGCTGTTCATGGACCTGATCGACCAGCGGCAAAAGACGCTCGTCTTCTGTGCCTCACAGCTTCACGCCCTGGCCGTGCGAGACCTCATCAATCAAATCAAGACCAGCAACGAGCCGAATTACTGCGTCCGCGTCACCGCCGACGATGGAGCATTGGGCGAACAACACCTGCGAGACTTCCAAGACAACGAGAAGAGCATTCCTACGATCCTGACGACCTCGCAAAAGCTCTCGACCGGAGTCGATGCCCGCAACCTGCGCAACATCGTCTTGATGCGGCCAATCAATTCCATCATCGAGTTCAAGCAAATCATCGGACGCGGCACTCGCCTGTACGACGGCAAGGACTACTTCACGATCTACGACTTCGTGAAAGCTCATCACCACTTCAGCGACCCTGAATGGGACGGCGAGCCAGAGGATATCACGACAGTTGGAGGGAGCGACGACGGCGAAACAGAGACGCCAACTCCAGAACCAGAGCCAAAGCCGATAGTCGATCCACCGCCCCCGCGCCGGAAGAAAATCAAGATCAAGCTCGCAGACGGCAAGGAGCGGACCATCCAGCACATGATGGCGACGAGTTTTTGGCACCCTGACGGGACTCCGATGTCGGCCCAGCAATTCATGGAGAACCTGTACGGCAAGTTCCCTGATTTCTTCAAGAATGAAGCCGAACTGCGTGCCCTTTGGAGTTCTCCAGTCACACGGGCAAAGCTGCTGGAAGGGTTGGCTGAAAAGGGCTTTGGCATGGACCAGATGACGGAGATGCAAAAGATCATCGACGCCGAGAAGAGCGACCTCTTCGACGTGCTGGCGCATGTGGCGTTTGCTCTGACGCCCCTGACCCGTGAAGAGCGGGCGACAGGAGCCAAGCTCGAAATCCGCACACACTTCGACAGCAAGCAACAAGCGTTCCTCGACTTCGTGCTGGCTCAATACGTGAAGGAAGGTGTGGGCGAACTCAATCAGGACAAACTCAGCCCATTGCTGAAGCTGAAGTACAACAACGCCATCGCCGATGCGGTTGCCGATCTTGGGCAACCTGAGCGGATCAAGCACACGTTCTCGGACTTTCAGAAATACCTCTACCAAGGCGCAGTCTGACCCGCTCGGGCAGTTTCCAAGCAAGGCGTCCCGATCATTTTGAAATCACCATGAACTCGTCACGAAGAGCGGGCAGCGGTTCGCACGATAGAAGGCCGGCAAGCGAACTCGCACCGCGAAGCTGACGATCGGGCGGGAGGGGGCCGAGCGGATTGTCACGGAGTCGCCGATGTTTCTGCTGAAGTTTCGGGACGGGCAAGGCATCGTCCGTGAAGTCTCGGCCGGTTGCAAAGACGAGACGGCGGCGCGGAGTGTGCTCGGTGAGTGGGAACGGCGGGCGGAGTTGCTGAAGTCGGGAGTGATGACTACGGCGGAAGATGTCACCATGCTGGCAATTTCGTCTGAAGCGGGCTTCGCGAATCCGCTCGACGCAAATGATATGGCTGACAAGAAAAAACGCTCGCTGTCATTCGCAGACAACGAGCGTTCGGAAATTGCCCGGCCTGGATTTGAACCAGGACTAAGTGATCCAGAGTCACTCGTGCTACCGTTACACCACCAGGCAGGATTCTCTTTGGCAGCGGGAATATACGCACGTAACCCCTTGTCGCCAAGAGTGACCGGGCGACGGAATGTTGAGTCGTCGTGTCGCTCGGTTGTCAGCGTGTGACCCCAAAAGTCAGCGGGAAGTGCAACCGCTGGTGCAACCGTTGGTGCAACCAAATTTGAGGGCTTCCCGTCGGTGCCAGTGGCTCGCATCGCCTGAGTGTTCCTGATCGGCGACGAATCGAGCGGCAGCATCGGCAGTGCATCCAGAGCGGAATGCACGTCCAACAGTCGCGGGTCTGTGTAGACGTTCGCCGTGAGCTTGGGATCGCTGTGACGCATCGCCGCTTGAGCCGTTCGCAAAGAGACGCCTCCAGCGCTCAACAACGTGCCGAACGAGGTTCGCAGAGCATGAACGTCGAGCACTCGGCCCCGGTCGTCTTTATCGGCGATGCCAGCGGCCTTGAGGTCACGCTTCAGAATCTTCACCAATGCGTCAGGAACGATGAAGACTGCGGACTCGGCTAAAGAGTCGTCCGCACGGCCTGCCGCGTCTGAGAACGTCAGCGTCGGCGTGCTATTGCTTCGCTTGCGGTCGTCGAGCCACTTCCGCAAGTCATCGGCCAAGTCTTGCCGCAGCGGAATCGAGTTGCCTTCGCGGTTCTTTTCGTCGGCTGCGTTCAAAACAATGTGCGGATGCGAACCGTCGAGTTGTAGTTGGTTCACTCGCAGCGCGGCCAACTCCGATTTGCGGAGTCCAGTCAAAACCAACGTCTTGTAGACCAGCGATCGCCCTCGGCCGCGCCATTCGAGTTTGTCTTGCAACTCCGGGTTGTCTCTCAGTTGGTGGCGAGCACGTTCTAACGCCGCCGGGATGTCATCCAACGTGAGCCGTGCATACTTCCACGTCTTCCGCCCAGCATCCGGCGGCAAGTCTGCTTTCTTGGTGGGGAGTCGCCCGAACTCGGCCAGCGGACGCCACCGAGCCACGAACAACAACAGACCGAGTTCGCTTTCGGTCATCGACCGACGGACCCGGCGACGGTCTGCTTTCTCGTTCGCCTTGGAGAGTCCCGCGAACGGATTGGCAATCAGCCGATCATTCTGCACGCACCAATTGCAGAACGTGACCAGAGCAGTTTGATAGGCGTTTCGATTCCGAGCCGACCAACCCTCTTTCAGACGCTTCACGATCCAACGCTCAAACGTCACTTTCTTCAAGTCGCCGAGTCGCCGGAATTCACATTCATTGGCCAGCCGCTTGAGATACCTCTCCGTCTTGGCGCGATGATCCGTCGTGCATCCCTTCGCCTTCATCGACTCCGCAAAGACGGCAATGTGATCCATGAGTAGCACTGCCTGATGATCGGCGATGGCATCTTCCGCCGTCGTCATCACGCCCGACTTCACCAACTCCGCCCGCCGTTCCAATTCGCCGAGCACGCTCCGCGCCGCTGCTTCATCACGGCAACCGGTCGAGACTTCGCAGACGAAGCCTTGACCGTCTCGAAACTTCGCGACGAACGTCGGTGACTCCGTGACGATCCGCTCGGCCCCATCGCGTCCGGTCGTCAGCTTCGCTGTGCGAGTCCGTTTGCCGGCCTTCCAGCGAGCGAAGCGTTGCCCGCTCTTCGTGAAGAGTTCCGCGCCAACCGGGAGCGGTCGCGTTGTCTGTTTCTTGAAGACGGTCCCCATCGTTTCGCCCTCTCTAGCCTCTGGAATGACGATTTTCGTTGTCGCTCACCCATGCGCTACAAAATCCGTTGTCGCTCACTTTTCACGTTTTATGATCGACAAACTTTCTTGTCGCTCACCAGTGAGCCACAACGATCCGATCATCCTTCCGTGATTTTCAGCAACGCCGGGAAGCGATAAACCGCCGCTCGGCGACCGCTTCCGGCTCGCAACTGCCGCAACAATCCGTTGTCCGCACACAATTTCAGAATTCGCCGGGCCGTTGGTGCCGGAATGCCCGATTGTTCCACAAAATGCGTTCCGTTGAAAATCGGATTGCCGAACAGGAAGTCCAAGGCGCGGATGGCGTGTTGCGAATGAGTCGTCTTCACGACCCAGTCTTTCTTGGACTGGTACAACTCCAGAATCCGCCGCGCTTTGGCATCGTTCTTGGAAGCCTGTTCCGTGAGTGCCTGCAAAAAGAACTCGCACCAGCCGGACCAGTCATCATCCCGCGACACGGCCAACAATTTGTCGTAGTACGTCTGGCGTTGAGCTTCCAAATACTCGCTCAAGTAGAACATCGGCTTGTGCAACAGCTTTCGCTCAAACAAGAACAGCGGGATCAGCATTCGTCCGAGCCGGCCGTTGCCGTCGAGAAACGGATGCAGCGACTCAAACTCGGCGTGAACGATGGCCAGTTGCACCAACACGTCCGACTCCGTTCCGTGAAGATACTTTTCCCAGCGGCTCATTCCATCGGCGACGTGTTCGGGAGTGATCGGCACAAAGCGAGCCTCTTCGATCGGGCGTCCTGGGATGCCGATGTAGTTCTGAATGCGACGAAACTGGCCACGTCCCTTGTCGTGACCGCGGACACCCGACAGCAACGTCTCGTGAATCTGTTTGAGCAGCCGGCCGCACAACGGCAGCCCCTTCAACAACACCACCGCCTCCCGCAAGGCGCGGCGGTAGTTCAACACTTCGTGGATATCGGCTTCCTTTTCAGGAGCCACACCATCCACGTTCGCGCCCGCTTCGTATTCGAGCACCTCGCCCATCGTGGCCTGAGTCCCTTCGATGCGAGAAGACAACACCGCTTCCTGCGTCGTCAACGGAGCCAACAACACAGACGAATTCGGAATCGCCGCGAGCAGCCCGTCATATCGAGCCAACGCCGCGTTCGCCGGACCAACCAACGGCACGAGCCGAGACCAATCGAGTTCCGCGGGCGGAAATCGTCCGGCATGGTAGGCCACGGGCTTCACCACATTCGGCTTTGACGAAGTCCGCTTCGTCGCGACTTTCTTGGACGCCATGCTCACTTCACTTTCCGTTCGACCAATTCCAGGTCAAAGAACTTCGCCAGCTTGTCGGCCGCGTCGAGCATCAGAGTTTGCTCGTTGCGGGAGAACTTCATCAAGGATTGCCTGAGCACTCCGGTTTGCCGCTCCAATTCGATGAACGGAAGCCCGCTGTCGGCGATAGCTTTTCGAAGAGTCTCGGTCAACGTCTTCGGTTTCTTGTATCGTGTGGTCATGTAAGCCAACTTACAATCGTTATCGGCAAGCGTCAACGGCGGTCATCACTTTTCGCAGTCGCCGCAGGTCCACGGGTTAAACTGCGATCTTGTAGGACATTCGGAAACCTGTCGCAGCGAATGCCCGTCGGAATGCCTGTTCGACTTTGGGCAAGTGCTCGGCGGTCGTGAACAGGGCATCGTGGAGCGAGAGGCAGAACATTCGCGGGTGTCGCGCCAGCAGATCGGCTGCGACTATCTCGATGACGAGTCCTGACTCTTCACGCTGCAACAGACGGATCAGGTTGCTGTGCTCGTATCCGTCGCGGTTCACGGCACGGATGAAGCGATAGACCGTCGGGAAGCGTTCGCGGAACTTGTCTTCGACGGCGCTAGGATACTCTCCGCCGCGAAAACTCGCTTTGCGTTTGGCGACGACATCGGCCAGGAAGCGGCGTTTCAGTTCGTCGCGGCTGATGGTGTGACCAAGATCGGTCAGCAGCACTTCGTAAAGTTCGCCGCGCTGCACCAGTGACCGATAGAGGTCAAAGTCAGCGTTTTGGGTCGCTCGCCGACTAGAATCATAATGTACGACTTCGGCCCCACTAGAATCATAATTACTTCCCCCTGTCGCCCGTTGCTCTCTGTCTGCCCCTCTTGCCTTCCCGGTGCCTTTGGCTTCCTGTCCCTTTCGTAAGAAACCCGGAACCCGGAAATTTGCCGATTCGATCAAATTCGGTCGCTGCACACCGTCAATATCCTGCGAGGCGTCTTGCATCATCTTGGCCACGAATGCTGGTTGGGCGCACGACAGATCGACGCTGCCGAGCTTCTTACCGCCGACATGCAGTTCGTCACGAAGTTCCCTCTTGAGGCTCGTGATGTTGTTCGCCACTCGACCGTATTGGCCGACATTCAGCCGGAATTCACGGGCTTCGATGTCACCAATCAAAATACCCTGGCAATCAAACTGATTCTCGACTTGGGGCAGTCCCGAAAGGATCTCACGCGCACAATCGCCATGAATTTGCAGCCGGCCTTGTTGCTTGGAGAGCGCGTGATGCACAGGCATCATCCGTGCCTGTCGTTCTTCAGAGCATTCGTCGCCGAATTTCTGCAATCGCTGAATCAGTCGCTGGTCGGTAGCCAACATTCGGACATGCTTGTCGGCCACGAACCTCGCCGCCAACCGAAAGCCGAACGAGCGTTCGCCGACTTGGTAGGGGAAACGTTCGACGGCTCTGCCCTCCACAAGAGCGTCGATAACGGCAGCGTAATCCGCTTGGTACATGATGTTTTTTAGGTGTTTGGCGTGTAGCCGAGCTAAGCCGAGATGATCTACGTCCCACCGAGCCAATTTCCTGAGGATCGTGCTGACAAAATATCGCGCGTCATCCCACCGCGCTGCGAGCTTTTGCGAAGACATGAATTCGCGTGGATCGAACGATTCCGGCAGAGTGAACGTCGGAACGTGAGGGCGTGAGGTCATGCGTCACCCCCTTCCGCACCAACTTTTAGACTAGATCGAAACGTGAAGGTGAACGTCATGCGTCACCGCCGATATCCGACGTGCGGATGACTTCCAGCGTCGCTGTGCGAGTGGCTTGGATCAGCGAAACGTCAACAGCTTGAGCCGCAACTTCGGAGTTGTACGCCTCAACGTCGATGTTGTGTCGAATGGCCTCGTCCAGCCATCGACTGAGCACTTCGGGTGACACGGCCTCTAGTTCGTAGCAGTCGTTGCGGCCGTGCAACTCGATGAACTTTGGCGTGACCGACGATTCTTTGCACAGCAATCCGTCAACCGAATCCGACACTCCCTGCTCATCCGCTTGCGCGTGCGTCATCGCCACGCGAATCGCTCTAACGTTCGTAATGCCGAAGTCATCACGCATCGACTGCACGGTGCTGGTGCAAATCATGTCGCCCGCCGGGTCGCAGTCCGTCAAAACGAACAGCACGAGTCCCGGCTTGCCCGATGCGATGTGTCGCTGTGCAACCAGATAACGAGCGTTGATGCCACTGTTCCCTCGCAGCGTCGCTGTCGGGATTGTGTATCTCGCCGCCACGCGATTGATGAAACCTTGTATCGTCATCTTCTCGATGATGATCTCATAATGTACGCCCTGACTCTGCATGAGATCGCGAGCGTGTCCCTTGAAGAGGGACTTCATTTTCTCGGCAAGAAATGCTTCCGCGTTGGGCCAAGTATTCCACTTGGTTACAGGCCGCGTCTCGTCGCAGATCCACTCCCACGGCACCTCGCCACATAGTCGCAGCCGTGTCAACATGTTGCTGAGTGCGGCGACTGATCTCAACGCGATGTCTTTGGGTGAGTTCTTCTTCGATCCTGGTTTCGCTCGCCCGAATATGAAGCCAGCCTTCCCGCGACTCGTCCTGACATTCGTCGGCGGCAATAGCCTGTAAAAAAGTGCTCGCTCGTTGACCGGCAACGAATCCTTCAAATCGCCGGCCAAAATCCCGATGATGGCATCCGCAAAGTCCCGCGTCTGACTGGTGATCTTGGCTCGTACCTTGATCTCGTCCGGGATGTCTACGGTCGCGGTCTTTAGCCGTGAACGCTTAACCTGGTCATCGACGACAGCCCGCATCGTCTCGTCGGGATTCAAGTCCACAATCTTCTCGCGCACTCGCTCGTCGAATGTCGTCTCTCGGCCGACGTTGTGTTCCCGCAAAATGGCCAACCACTCGTCCGATGTGTGCTGCCAGCGTCGCAGGTCTTTGACGATGATCGGCACCTCGTCGTAGCCGGCCTTCGGACTGCAATCGTGCCTGAAATGACCTGAGATGATGAAGCCGTCCGCCGACATGAGCAGCGGCTCTTGCACGCCTCCCTTGCTCTTGATGCTTGCAATCATCCGCTCGTGATCCAGATGACTGCTCGTCCGATCCTTGTAGAGCTGACGGTTCTCAGGCGACGGTTGCAAGTCCATGAAATGCACCCGGCGAATCTGCTCGCTGGGTTCAAACTTGTCTGGCTCCAACGAACCAAATTGGTCGGGACGCTGCTTGGCCGTTCGTTTGCGTTTCGATTTCGGCTTCATCATGCACCGCCCTTCGTGGCGGTGCGGACGGACTTACAGCCGCCAGCAATCCAAGATTCGACAACACTGCGGTCCCATCGGACGAGCACACTTCCGAGCTTTAGTGGGCGCGGCATCGCGCCTCGATCAGCCAACCGATAGACGTGGCGCGAGCTACACCCCAACAGTCCGGCGACCTGTTTCACGGTCAACAGGGCGGACTCCGAGACAACGGCAGACGACATAGGATACTCCTGCGAGTTCGGCGGCAGGAGGCGTCAGTCGATGTGACCGATTGGCCCTCACTGCCACTCACAGGAAATGGCGTAAGCTGGCGGCTTACTCAGTAAGTTTGCGGCTTACTTGTTGGCTCGGTTCGCCAAAGAAGGTTCGGAATGCCGGGTTTGTAGACGAAACACGCGCCGTCCGTCGCACCGGTCGTCAACTTGAAATGTTCGGCAATCTTAGGGAACGGTTTCGGCTTACAAGTCTTGAGCTTCTCGCAAGCATCACCGATTCGTCCGTGAATCTTTGGCCGCAACTTGTCGTTCGGGTTGTTGACGTCCCGAGGCATGCCTTTCAATCCGAAGAGCTTCGACGCTCCGGCGTTGAGTTTTTCCAATTCGTCGTGCAACTCCGATTTATCCAATTCGGAGTCAGCACGTTCGATTTCGGTTTGCAGGTCCCTTCGTTTGTCGGTGATGTCTTGCCGCGTCTGACTGTTTGCGATCGGTTGCTTGCTTTGCGAATCACCACCCAGATGCTTTGCCCCACGCCCCGCGTCGAGTTCAAGCATTGGCACCGGCACGCCCGGCGATTGAACAAGCCGATAGATGTCGTGAAGCCCCGTCGCTCCCGTTGCAGTGACATGCCCTTCCTCGCCGAACCCACGAAGGAAATATCCGTCCCCATCCGGTTGAAACACAAATTCTGATTCGGTGACGTCACCACTGTCACCGGCCGCCAGCTCCACCGGTGGTTGGTGCAACTTCGGAGATTCAACCGCCGTCTCGCTTGCTCGCGGCATTGATTCGCGGGATCGCAAGAGATTGACAGAGACAAGGGCGTCCCGATCATTCGATAACAATGCTCTCCATAGGTCGGCGGTTTCGCCGCGTTCGTCAAGCACGGCCAGGGCTCGATATTCCGTCTGGAGAGGCTCGTCGTCAAAGTTCTGTTTGAAAGCGACGCGCAGAATTTGCTCGGTCAGAAGCCCTGTTCTGCGGCATGCCCAATCGACACATTCGTCGAGCAGATTCTCGTAGCGCTCACGTTTGACCTCTAACTTCTCGGCTTCGCCTTCTAACGCGGTCAAACCAACTTTGAATAGTTCCGTGGACGAAAGCCCTGTTCTGAGCCGTGGCCAATCGACGCATTCGTCCAGCAGATTCTCGAAGCTGTGAAGTTCGACCGCTAAGTTCGCGTCGTCGCCTTCTAACGCCAACGCCGTCGCCTTTTGCTGATTCCTTTTTGCGAGTCGAATCTTTCTCGCTGTGAGAGAAAGTTGACCACGAACGTTGTTAACACGCCATCCGAACTGCTCAAGTATCTCAACAAGGCAAGGCACATGCTGGCCATTGTGTTCAACGACTCCACTAACGGCGGTTGCAGACACGACAATTCCCCCTGCGACGGGGCCGGCACGGAGGAGGTAGTCGCATGGGTGACAGCCTCAACTCTCAGCCGCTTCCGCCGCGTCCGCCGTCGGCAGATACGACAACCCGCGCGCGAAATTCTGCCACA
>CAZPUJ010000150.1:0-9490 GCA_964589725.1 uncultured Planctomycetaceae bacterium | reverse complement strand
GCGTTTGGCTCGACCGACGACGTCGGCTGGAAGGCGGTCGAGGACCGCGTCTCGTGGCACGACTTCCACGCGACGGTGCTGCACTTGTTGGGGATCGATCACCAACGGTTGACGTTCTATCACAACGGCATCCAACGCCGTTTGACGAACGTGCATGGCGAACTGGTGCGGGGCATTCTGACGTGAGGCGGGTCGCCCGGGACAGCAAAAACCGAGCAAAACCTCGCGTTCCCACGAATGGCCGTCAAAGTTAGACTGCCCAAGTTGTGCGTCTCCAGATGAACCTCTCGACACAGTGACTCAGCCGAGTCTCAAGGAGCTTGTCATGCGGTCGTTTCCCTCGAAATCGTCGTGTCTGGCGGTGGCCGCGATGACCGCCAGTTTGATTTGCCTCGCAGGCAGCTTGGCTTGGGCGTGGCAAAACCAAACTCCCCCCCGTACCGCGAGGGACATTGATCGCGTCGAGTTGGAAGATCAGCCCGTTCAGGAGAATGGCTGGCTGACACTCTCCAAGTGCCAAGTGAAGCTGATCGACAGCGTGACGCTGGCCCCCGATCGACCGGGCGTAATCGCCTCCGTCAAACCGGAAGAAGGCGATTCCGTTCGTAAGAACCAGCAAATCGTCCTACTCAAAGACGAGGTCGCCGTGGCGATGTTGAATGTCGCCAAGAAGAAAGCGGAGAACGACGTGCAAATCCGCTATGCCAAGGCCGCCGCCGTCGTCGCGGAATTGGAACACGAAAAGATGGTGGAGGCGAACCGCAAAGTCCTCGGAGCGTTCCCGGCCATCGACGTCGAGAAGGCCAAATTGAACTGGGAGAAAGCCCTCTTGCAGGCCGAGAATGCCGAACACGATTTCGCGGTTCTCAAGCTGGAGGTGGCGAAGGCGGAAGAAGAACTGAAATCGTTCAAGGTCGAGGCTCCCTTCGACGGCAAAGTCCGACGCATCCTGAAACGCGAGGGAGAGGCGGTGCGGCAAGGCGATCCGATTCTGGAACTGGTCAGCATTCGCCGCGTGAAGGTCGAGGGCTATCTGCCGATCGAGGACGCCGACAACGTCAAACCTGGTGACGCCGTCCAGGTGCAGGTCGACATTCCCAATCGAGACCTCCCCATCGAGAAAAAAACCTTCGAAGGGAAAGTGGTGTTCATCGACCCACAAGTCAGTCCGGTGACGTATGGTGCTCGCGTGTGGGCCGAGGTGCAGAATCCCAGCGAAGAAGGACTGAAAGAAGGCATGTACACCAAAATGAAAATCCTGCATGGCCCGCGCGGCGCTGCAAAAGCAAATGGCGCGAAGCCGATCAGGAATGACATCAAACAGACCGGCGGCAGTAAGTGAATGACGAAGTACCCAATGACGAAAGGAATCCGCATGACGAATCACCGAATTCGGCGCCTGCATTCGACATTCGGACTTCGGCTTTGGTCATTCATTCGTGATTCGTTATTTGCGATACTCTTCAGTCTGAAATCTCTGGGACGTTCCATCCATGTCGATCGCCGGTGTTCCTAGCCAGTCGGCGCTGACTCCGTCCAACCGACGACCGATACCGTTAGAGGCTCGTCCGGATTTGCGGATCGAGCGGATCGAGTATCAAGGGGTCGCGTACTGGGTCATTAAAGAGCCGGTTGGCCTGCGGTACTACCGACTTCAGACCGAGCAGTACGAAGTGTTGTTCCTGCTGAACGGCAAGCGAAGTCTCGAAGAAATTCGGGACGACCTGCTCCGCAAGCTGCCAACTGTGCGGTTGCAGCTTAGTGACATTCAGCACTTGATCACCGACCTGCATCAAAAGGGGCTGGTCTACAGCAACCGCATGGGGCAGGGAGCGGCGCTGATCAAGCAGAAGAACGAGAATTTCCGAAAGAAGGTCTGGCAAACACTCCGCAGCCTGCTGTACCTGCGGCTGCCCGGTTGGGATCCCGAGCGCACGCTGAAGTTCCTGAAGCCGCTGTTCGGTTGGTTGTTTTACCCGTCGGGCATCATTCTGATGATGTTGTTTGCAGCGTCGTCGTGGGTCGTGTTGGGGATTCGCTTCAAAGACTTCACCAGTCAGATTCCGGAGTTCCAACAATTCTTCGGTTGGCCAAACCTGGTTTATCTGTGGGTGACGCTGGCGGCTTGCAAGATTTTACATGAGTTCGGCCACGGCCTGAGCTGCAAAGTCTACGGCGGCGAATGTCACGAAATGGGCGTGATGTTGTTGTGCTTCAGCCCTTGTCTGTATTGCGACGTCTCGGACAGTTGGGTGCTGAAGAACAAATGGAAGCGGATCATGATCGGCGCCGCCGGCATGTACATCGAAGTCATCATTTCGGGGATCGCCATTTATCTCTGGGCGTCCACCGAGACGGGGCTGATGCACCATTTGTGCTTGAACATTTTCTTCGTGACCACCATCACTACGGTCATTTTCAACGCCAATCCGCTGATGCGATTCGACGGCTACTTCATGCTGGCCGACTTTTTAGAGATCCCCAACCTGCGTCCCAAGGCCGACAAGCTGATGCGCGAGTCGTTCGCCTGGTACTGCCTGGGGATCGAGTCACGGCCGGACCCGTTCATGCCGGAAACGGGCAAGTTCTGGTTCGTCATTTTCGCGGTCGCGGCCAACATTTATCGCTGCTTCGTACTGGTGGCGATCTTGACGTTCTTCTACACGGTGCTGAAGCCGTACAAGCTGCAAAGTATCGGCATCATGATGGCCGTGTTCTCGTTTTCCGGCCTGATTTATTCGATGTTTTTCAACCTGTATCAAATTATCACTGCTCCGAGGATCGAACCCATGAGCCGTCCAAAAATCATCGCCACGCTCACGGTCTTGACCGGTGTGGTCGTCGGAGGCTTGGCAATTGAGCTTCCCTGGCATGTCGAGGCGACGTTCATCGTCGAGCCGCATGATGTGCGGCACGTTTACACGACCACGCCCGGCTTCTTGCGCGAACAGCTTGTGCAGGAAAGCCAACCCGTGAAGCAAGGCGATTTGCTGTTGGGTTTGGCAAATCCCGAAAAGGAAGACGAACTGCTGAAGATGAAAATCCAGCGGCGCGTGGTGGAAATTGAGATCGACGTATATACCGCCAGCAACTCGCTGGCCGAACGGGAAATCGCCAAGGAGAAGCTGCACACGATCCAGGAACAGATCGCCGACTACGAAGAACAATTGGCTCAATTGCGGATCGAGGCTCCCTGCGACGGAGTGGTCGTCGCGCCGCAAGCCAATCCGGAACCAAAGGCCGACGAGACTCGTGTGCAGCTCACCGCCTGGCACGGCACGCCGCTGCAAACTCGAAATCTCGACAGCTTCCTCGAAGAACGATCGCACGTGCTGAGCGTTGCCCCGGATGAAGAGTTCCAGGCGACGTTGCTCGTCGATCAGTCCGACCGCAACGACATCCACGTCGGCAAAGAGGTGGAACTGAAGTACGACCACTTGCCAGACAAGACGTATGTTGGCAAGGTCGAAAAAATTTCGGACGAGGACTTGAAGTACGTGCCGCAGTTGTTGTCCAACAAGCTCGGCGGCCAAGTCCCCACCACGACCGATGACCAAGGCCGCGAAAAACTCACCAAGCCCGCGTATCAGACGACCGTTGTTCTCAACCAAGACGTACCGTTGCTCCGTACCGGCATGCGCGGCACAGCTCGCTTCTCGGTCACACACCGCTCCACCTGGCAGTGGATCTGGCGGTACATCAAGATGACGTTCCATTTCAAATTGTGAGTGTTAGTTGGCTCGTTCCCAAGCAGAGCTTGGGAACGAGACAACTCGCAAGGCTCGTCTTGACGCAATCTGGACGGTGTGCCACAACACGCTGCCCTTCCACGACCATATTCCTGCCGGCTCAGCAAAGGAGTGCGATTGCCGTGAAAAAGCTGCTGATTTCCTTCGCCGTGATGGCCAGCTTGGCCAGCTTTCTCGTCACCGCCTTCGGCCAAAACCAATCCACGACTGGCTCCAAGCCGAAACCGGCCGGTGCCGTCACCGCGCCGCCGGCCGATCCGCCGCACAAAATCGGCCTGATCGACATGGGCCGGGTCTTCAAGGAATACAAAAAATTCGACGCGCTGCGCGAAGATTGGAAGGCGGAGCTGCAAACCAATGAGGACGGCGCCAAGAAACTGGCGGGCGATGTTCAGAAGGTCGTGGAAGAGATGAAGACGTACAAAGCCGGTAGCCCGGAGTTCATCGCGGCCGAAAAGAAGCAAGCGCAGTTGGCGGCCAATTTCGAGCTGTTTCGCAAGAACTCGCAGCGTGAGTTGATGCGTAAGGAAGCCGACATCTACAAGACCGTCTATCTGGAAGCGATGACGGTTGTCGAACGATTTGCCGAGCACTACGGCTACACACTGGTCATGCGGTTCAACTCGGAGAACATCGAGGGTGAGGATTTGCAGAAGCTGCAAATCGGCCTCAATCGGGTCATTGTCTATCACCGCAATGATGACGACCTCACCGATCCGGTGATCACGCACCTCAACAAGCAGTACGACAAGAGTGCGGCTCCCAAGGTCGGCACGGTCCCCCGCGAGGCGACACGGCCTGGTAACGGGAACAAGTAGCCTCGTGAGGCAGGTTGTCCCGCCTGCTCCGACTCGGCAAGAAAAAACGGCCGACTGGAGAGTCCTTGAGCATGTCTGTCCGTCCGCAACGTACACTTCGGCAGTCAGTGGAAACCACGGGCGTCGGCTTCTTCACAGGGGCCGACGTCGCGCTGTGGTTTCATCCAGCCGCGGCCGATCAAGGGATCGAATTTCAACGGATCGACTGTCCCGGCTCGCCGCCGATTCCCGCGCGGATCGACTTCCTGGTTCCGAAACACCGCCGCACGGCGATCGCTCGCGACGGTGTCTCCGTCGAATTGATCGAGCATGTCATGGCCGCGCTTGCGGGCCTGCAGATTGACAATTGTTTGATCGAGCTGAATGGTCCCGAAGTGCCCGGCTTCGACGGCTCATGCCGCGATGTTTGCCAACTGTTGCAAACCGCCGGCATCGTCGAGCAAGATCGGCCACGCGAAGCTCTCACGCTGCGAATGCCCATTCAAGTCAGCTCCAGCGAGGACGACAGCGAAATCGTTGCTCGACCTATGAAACGCGACGGCCTGGCGATCACGTATCAGCTCGATTACGGAGATCGCGCCGCGATCGCGCCGCAAACATTGACCGTCGAAATCACACCCGAGGCGTTCGTCCGCGAAATCGCCTTCGCGAGAACATTCGTGTTGGAGTCGGAAGTCGCCGCTCTCAAGGCCGCCGGTTATGGACAACATTTAACGCCTCAAGACCTGGTCGTCTTCGGCCCGAACGGCGTCGTCGACAACGAACTTCGCGCGCCTGACGAATGCGTGCGGCACAAAATCCTCGATTGTCTGGGGGACTTCGCCCTCATCGGCTGCGACCTGCACGGATACGTCAACGCGTACCGCTCGGGGCACCGACAAAACCACGAGGTCATGCGGCGCATTTTATTGACGCACGGCGATTCTCATTCGGTCCATTTGGAAGCGGTTTGAGTTTGAATGGGGTGAGCCCTGCCCGCCCTACCCACGACAGGGACGATACCACATGGCCAACACGATTCATCCTCTGGCGTGCGTCGATCCGCGAGCCGTGCTGGGCGACAACAATGTGATTGGCCCATTTTGCGTGATCGGCCCGGACGTGACGCTGGGTGACGGCAATCGGCTTGACAATTACGTCACGCTCGTTGGCCACACGACGATCGGTGCGCGAAATCGCTTCTTCCCCAACTGCGTGATCGGTGGCGAACCGCAAGACCTGAGCTATCAAGAATCCAACACCTGGCTCGAGATCGGCGACGACAATGTGTTCCGCGAAGGAGTCACCGCCAACCGCGGCGCTGAGAAAGAGGATCACGGCACTCGCATCGGCAACCGCAACCTGCTGATGTCAAACAGTCATGTCGCTCACAATTGTTGTCTCGGCAACAACACGATCCTGGTGAACGGCGTTTTGTTGGGTGGGCATGTTCACGTTCAGGACCGAGCGATCATCTCGGGCAACACGGCCGTACAGCACTTCTCGACGATCGGCACACTGGCGTTTGTCGGCGGTTGCAGCCGCGTGACCTGCGACATTCCACCGTACATGCTCGCCAGCGGTAACGAGAAGCTGGAAGTTCGCACGATTAACATCGTCGGGCTGCGTCGCGCCGGCATTTCCGAAGCCGCGATCAAGGTCATTAAACGGACGCACCGGTTGATCTTCCGTGAACACAAACAAGTCGAAGAGGTACGCGATATCTTCCAGGAAGAACTAGACGGAATCGTTCCGATTGAACTCAGTACGCTGCTGCATGCGCTCGAACTTCAACAAGCCGGAAAAGTCGGGCGTGCTCGAGAGGTCTTCCGCAACACGGCGGGAGGGACGGACGAGCAAGAACAACGGAGAGCCGCATGACGCCGTTGCGAGTGGCTGTGATCGGAGTTGGAGCGCTCGGACGACATCACGCCCGTATCCTGTCGCAGCTTCCGGATGTCAAGCTTGTCGGCGTCGCGGATCCGAACTCCGCATCTGGTCGGAACGTGGCCGAGTCCGCCAGCACGAAGTGGTTTTCCGACCATCGAAGCCTGTTGGACGCCGTCGAGGCCGTGACGATCGCGGTACCAACGTGCTTCCACCTCCGAGTCGCTTCCGATTTTCTGCAACGCGGGATTCCGACGTTCGTCGAGAAACCGCTGGCAGCCGATCTGTGCGAAGCCGTGCAACTCGTCAAATTGGCGGAGCAGTCCGGAGCGACCCTGCAAGTCGGGCATGTTGAACGATTCAACCCGGCATTCCAAACGGCTGCCCGGCTGTGCGACCAACCGAAGTACATCCGCTGCGAACGACTGAGTCCGTTCAGTTTTCGGTCGACCGACATCGGCGTCGTTCATGACTTGATGATCCACGACCTCGACTTAGTCCTGTCACTGGTCGGTTCGCCGGTGGCGCGGGTCGAGGCCTTCGGTTTCGCACTGATGGGAGACCACGAAGATGCGGTCCAGGCGAGACTGACCTTCGAAAACGGTTGCGTCGCCGACTTGTCCGCCAGTCGCATCCACCCGACCGCCCGCCGAGCCGCGACGATTTGGACCGCCTCAAGTTGTTTGAGCGTCGATTTTGCCTCGCGCGAGGTGACGGCGTACGCTCCGTCGCCGCGCCTCCTGTTCGGCATGTCGCCTGTGGAAACAGCACGTCAGCCGGGAGCCGATCTGGAGCGGTTTCGTCAGGACGTATTTGGCTCGATGATCGAGGTCCGCAAGGCACAGGTCCCAACGCAAGATCCTCTGACGGTGGAACTTCAAGAGTTCTTGGACTGTGTTCGAAACGGCTCGACACCGACCGTGACTGGAGCAATTTCACTGGAAGCTCTCCGAGTTGCGGAACAAGTCTTAGAGTCCGTCGCCGCTCAGCAGACATCGCGCGGCAAAGTCCACCTCGTGCCTCCAAATTTAGCAGACGTCATAATCCGTCCCGCAGCCTAACCGCCTCCGAAAACAGAGACTTAGGACTCCCCAACAGCCGCGAAAACCAACGCCAGCGATACGTTTTGTGATGTTCACGTAAACCCGGCCAACGACCACACCTTGATTACCGGATGTGATCAAGTGATAATCTTTCACTTTTTAACAGGCCGCCGGAATTGGCCGGATCGAGTTTCGGCTCGACGTGGCTCACGGAAGACGTTGCTTCAAGAGATAGTCAAGCGATCGTGGATCGAGGCTCCTGCGGCAACTCATTGGGTAAGCTGCGATGGGTGACAGTCGATGCTGAAAAAGAACGAGCTCGCCGAATTCAAAACACTGTTGATGGTCCTTCAGTCCCGTCTTCGAGGAGATGTCCAGCACTTGGCCGACAGTGCTCTAAACCGCGCTGACGGCGAGAACGGCTCGAAGAGTCCAACCCACATCGCCGAGTTGGGCACGGACAACTACGAACAGGATTTCTCCTTACGTTTCGTCGAGAACGAACAGGAAACTCTGGAAGAAATCGCTGCGGCTATAAAGAGAATCGATCAAGGAACTTACGGCCTTTGCGAAAAGTGCCTGGAAGAAGGCAAGCCGCCGGCCAAATCCGTGATTGTCAAAGAGCGGCTGAAGGCCATTCCGTACGCTCGAACTTGTATCCACTGTGCCGAGCGAGCCAAGACCAAGCGTTGGCGGCGATAAGTCGCTTGGCGAGCTTGCGGATTTGGGTGAACCATGGACGCACCGCAACCGGCGCCGGAAACATCGCGGCCCTTCGCAATGAGCCGCCTTCTGCTCATCGTGCCGCTCACGATGCTTTGTCTTTGGTGGGATCTGTATTCGAAATCGGCTGTGTTTGAGCGGCTAGGCTATCCTGGACAGACGGATGGGTGGGTCTGTCCTCTGCTGGGAGGCTGGTCGACGTTCCGACTCGTGACAAGCTTCAACCCAGGAGCCTTGTGGGGCGTGGGTCAGGGGTTGACGTGGCTATTTTCGCTGCTGAGCGTCGTGGCGGTCGTGGTGATCGTGTATTTCTTGGTGGCCACGTCGGTGGGAAAGAGCAACTGGCTGACGACTGCACTTTGTCTGGTGCTTTCCGGGACGCTCGGAAATCTGTATGACCGGCTGGGGCTGTATGGCTATGTGAATCCTCAGGATGGTGAGGAATATCGCGCCGTGCGAGATTTCTTGCTGTTTACGTTTGGCAGCTATTCCTGGCCCGTGTTCAACTTTGCCGACGTCTTTCTCGTCACCGGCACATCGATGCTGGTGGCTTATTCATTTTGGGCCGAACGTTCCTTGAAGCGGCAACCGGCACCGACGATCAGCCAGCCGGCGGCTCGTCCGACCACGTGACGGCACGCCGACGGGGACTCATCAATTTCGCAGCGAGAGTGGCTCTTGAAGTTTTTCCTCCAAGTATCCGATCCGCATCAAGAACGTGGCGCGGTCTGCCGAAATTCTAAAAAACTTGGCAAGAGAGTGTTGGACTCACGCGGGTCGAGTCGTAGAATCCTTCCCGGTGCTCCCACCCACTTGCTTCCTCTTGTTCACTCCGGAGGCATCCTGCCGCGAGATGGCTGACTCTTCTGAAAAACCTCCATCGTCTGGTTGTCGTCCTCAGTCGACTGCATGTCAGCCGGTTTACCGGCCGCGAATGCGTGCCGTGTTGTGCCGCCTCGCCGATTGGTTGTGTCCGCCCCTGAGTGTGTCGCTCCGGCGTTTGCATCGCCGTCATGAGCCCCTCAAGGTTCTCTGCCTGAGCCCCGCAATTGGCTCATCGAGTTCGCTCACTCTGCTGGTGTCCCGCGCGTCGTATCGCGATTGGCTGGCCACCATCATTCGGACTGGCCGGCTGCTTAAGAAGCAATTTCAGCCGCGCTTCACTCGCCGATGATACCGCTCGCCTGACAGGCGATGTCGATCGTGTCTTGGCGTGCTTTTCAGTACCTCATCTCCCATCGCACCGTGATCGAACATTCATCCTTCGATCCACGACTCAGCCCGCGAGGCG
>CAZPUJ010000149.1:0-10954 GCA_964589725.1 uncultured Planctomycetaceae bacterium | reverse complement strand
ACGAACTCGATCTTGCAGTCGTGCGATTCAGGGACACGCGAAGCGGAGCTTCGGGGAGGCATTCCCAAGCGGAGCTTGGGAACGAGCGTGCGAGTGTTACTTTCCCTTCGTCTTCTTTTTCGTGACACCGCCGCTCGCATTACCGAGCGAATTAAGATAGGCAATCGCCAGCGTCTCCGCGGTGGCCGGCTTGTAGACGTTGCTAACAGCGGTTCGCATGGCGGTTCCCTTTTGCAGCTCGCCGACGAACTGCACGAACTTTGTCACGGAACCTTGGCGGAGCATGAACGACACCAACGTGAATCCGATCGGTGCCATGTCGCTCGGCGAGAACTTGCCGTCGCCGAACAGGTCGTCGGGTTTTTCGAGACCTCGCAGCGCTTCGGCGGCGGACGTCCGCAAGCCTTTGAAAAACAGGTCTTCACCGCTGACTTCTTTCGTGGCCATCGCCAAGCCGGTGCCGCGAATGAGCCATTCGGGCATCGCCTTTCCTTCGCGCTTCAGGAACGCGCCGGTCATTTGGTCAATCAGGTTAAGCCGCGTGTCGGGATTGATCGCGTTGGCCGTGTCGCCGACGTCCAGCAACACGATGTACGCTTCTTCGTGACCGATCGTGACGACCGAGTGACCGACGACGGCCGGGTCAGTCTCGCGGTTGTTGATCGTCAAGCTGAATTCCGAATAGCCGAAGCGATCCTTGTAAACAATCACCGCCAGCTTGCCGTGCCAGATTGGTTTGCCATCCACTTTGAAGGCCGTGCGCAACGCCTTGGCATGTTCCTCGGCCCACCCGGAGATCTGCTTCAATCGCTCCTCGCCCACGTTGCCATAGAGATAGAACTCGGCGGTCTCGATTTCCTGGGCCTCTTCTTTCGCCAGTGCTCGCTTCCATTGGTCGCGAGTCTGCTCTTTCCGCATCTCCAAGAATTCGTCGGGCGTCAGGCGGGAAAGTTTTTGTCGCTTCAGCTCGTCTTCGGTTGGGACAAGCTTCGCCAACGGAACCTTGGGATCGTCGCCATCGAACTTCGCTCCTTCTTTGATCCAGACTTCAAGCTTCTGATACCACGAGCGGCGAATAGCAATCTGCCCCGGCGGCATCTTCGGGGGACCGCCGCTGACCAGTTCCCACAAGCGGCTGTTGTCCAGACTTCCCGGCTCGATGACCGCGCCGCTATCGCCGCCGCGCATGATGTCTTCAAACGTGACCACTCGGAAGCCGCTGCGCGGATTCGTGCCGCTGTGGCAGCGCGTACACAGTCCGACGATGTCCGGAGCAATATCCTTGATGAACGACACAGTCTCTTTGCCCGTGGCCTTGTTGATTTTCACCGGCGTGAGGTTTTTCTTCTTGGCGGGCTTGCCTGTGTCGGCCAGCTTTTCATTCTCGTCCTCGCCGTCGAACTTGGCTCCCTGCTTGATCCAGTTGCCGACAAGCTCTAGTTCCTCGCGCGTGAGCGGCGCGCCGTCTTTGGGCATGCGCGGAGCAACCTGCCCCGTGAGGCGAGCCATGATTAAGCTGCGTTGTGGCTGACCGATGGCCAGCAGCACACCGCTCTTGCCGCCTTCCTTCATGGCGGCGTAGGAATCCAATCGCAACTTGCCGGCCGCCTTCTCATCGTGGCAACTCGCGCACTTCGAGTTGATCAATGGAGCGATTTGCTTGACGAAGCTCACGTCGTTCGCCTCATCGCTCCCCTTGCCTGCCCCAGTCAACTTCGCCAGCGTTTGCCGGTGCCTTTCGAGAATGATCTGCACCGGAGCAAGCATCTTGTCTCCCGACTTAAGCTCCGCGTCCTTCGCGATCTTGTCGAGTTTTGCAGTCAAATCGTTGAGTAACTTGTTGGCTTCGTCGTACTTCTTGTCGCGAATCAATTTGGCGAGGTCGCCCGAATCGTCCTTGATCTGGTTCACTTCTTTGCGTTGTTCGAGCGTGATGGCCGCTCGCACCGCAGGCACGAGTGCTGTCAAGCCGATCGTGACAACAAGAGCTCCCAAGACAGCCGACAATCGCTTCATAGCCACGATCCTCATTAAACTCATCCGCTCAATCTCGACTCGGAAAGAATCCCTGCGATTCCCGCGAACCGACGGTGGCGAGTATAAAGTCACCAGCAAGACGGTGGAACGGTGCGTCGGGGGCGCACGACGCACTTTGCGCGCGAGCCGGGGTCAGGTGTTCGGATTTCTGTTTTGGCCGTTGAATCGCCGTTGACTTCCATCGCCAGTCCAACTCCAAACCACGCTTGACTCCGTTTGTGACGCCAAAACAGAAATCCGAACACCTGACCCCTCACCCGATCCTGAAAGGCACGGACCGACATGAGCGACCTGAATCAAAAGCGTGATGCCTTGCTAGCGGTTCTGTCCGGCTACGGCCGAGTCGCCGTGGCGTTTTCTGGCGGAGTGGACAGTGCGGTCGTGGCCAAAGCAGCGTTCGAGGCTTGCGGCGCGAAGGCAGTCGCGGTGACGGCGGTCAGTGCAAGCTTGGCCTCGGGCGAGTTGGAACAAGCTCGCGAGGTCGCGGCCTTGATCGGCATTCGACATGTCGAGTTGATGACTCAAGAATTCGCCAACGATGACTACCTGAAGAATCCAACGAACCGTTGTTACTTCTGCAAGACGGAACTGTACTCGCGGTTGGAATCGCGACTGAGCGAACTCGACGCGGACGTGATCGGCAACGGAGCGAACCTCGACGACCAAGGCGACTACCGCCCCGGCATGACCGCCGCGCGCGAGCATTCCGTCCGCAGTCCGCTCATTGAGGCCGGCTTCACGAAGGCCGACGTGCGAGCACTCGCGAAGCAATGGGCCCTGCCCTGCTGGGACAAGCCCGCGATGCCGTGCCTCTCCAGCCGCATCGCCTACGGAATCGCCGTCACGCCGGAACGAGTCGCCCGCATCGACGCCGCCGAGCATTTTTTGAAACGCGAATTCGGCCTGCGTGAATTCCGAGTCCGCCTCGAAGCCAACGAACTCGCACGGATTGAAGTCTCGTTGTCCGAAGTCACACCGCTGCTGAGCCTGACTATCTTTGAGCGCATCTCTCGCGAGTTGCGTTCGCTCGGCTTCCGTTGCGTGACGCTCGACCTCGAAGGATTCCGCTCGGGGAGTCTGAACGCGCTGGTGCCGTTGGAAAGCCTACGATCGAACCTCGCATGAGACGCTTCGGAGGCTTCATCATGAAGCACTCATCTTGCCGACCGTTCTTCCGTCCACGCAGCGGCATATCTCGGATGGACGTCTTTGTGGTGCTCTGCGTCACCGGGTTTCTCATCTGGATGGCTGCGTCGCGTGTGGGCAATCATCCCCCTGCTCGCAGGATGGCGTGTCAAAACAATCTGAAGCAAATCGCGTTGGCGACGCTGCAATACGCGGCAGCGAATGACGGCCGCATGCCGCTGTTCGAGGACGGCCAATTTGGTTGGCCGGTCGCCCTGTTGCCGCATTTGGACAATGCCACGTTGTACCGGGCTCTGAAGGAAGATCCTCTGGTCGTTGAGAAGGCATGGAGGACGTCGAAGACTCCCTTATTGATCAAGGTGCTGGCATGCCCGGAGGATTCGTTGAATGCTGGGCATCATCTTGGCCTAAGCTACGTCGCGAATGCCGGCTGGGGCCGGTTTCTCGCCGATGCTAAGACCGAGGCGATCACCGAATCTCGTCTGCATTCGGCTGATGTCGATTGGAATAGCGACGGCAATGTCACCGACGAGGAGCGATCACTGACTCGCGCCACAGGCATGTTTTGGCGAGCGCATGCGGACGGCTATCAAATGACGATCGATGAGATCACTGAAGCCGATGGCCAATCTCAAACGATTCTCTTCGCCGAAAACACGAACGCCCGGAATTGGCTTTCGCGGGAGACATTCGATTTGGGCTTCGTCGTCGGCCTGGACCGAATTGAGTTTGCGTCGAACACTGATCCGACTCAGCGGTTGAAAGTGAAGTCGGCCAATCTCGGTCCGTTCGCGATTCGGCCAAAGCCGCGTGTGTTACCTGGCCGGTCGCCCGTGCCAAGCTCGCATCACACTGGCATCGTCAACGTCGCGTTTGCCGACGGTCGCGTTGAGCAAATGAACGTCAACATCGACACGCGAGTGTATCTGCAACTGATGACTCCAGACGGCAAACGCTTTGGCGAGCCCCAGAATCGGTTTGAGCCTTGAGTTTCTGCCCAACCGCTCAACCAATCCCAGGTACCGGGAAGCTCTTCGTGAACTCGCGAATCTCGCCGCGCACAGCTTCGGTGACGGCTGCGTCTTCGGGGGATTTGAGCACTCGCAGAATCCACGCGCCGACCTTTTTCATTTCGTCTTGCTTCATGCCGCGAGTGGTCAGCGCGGCGGTGCCGATGCGGACGCCGCTGGGGTCCATTGGCTTTCGCTGGTCGTAGGGGATCATGTTCTTGTTGACGGTGATACTGGCGCGGTCGAGGGCCTGTTCGCCGATCTTGCCGGTCAGGCCGATGCTGGTCATGTCGCAGAGCATCAAATGATTGTCGGTGCCGCCGCTGGCGAGACGGATGCCGCCGGACATCAGTGTCTCAGCGAGCGTCTTCGCGTTGGCGATGATTTGCCGAGCGTACTCTTTGAACGACGGCTGCAACGCTTCCTGGAAGCAAACCGCTTTCGCCGCGATGATGTGCATCAGCGGACCGCCCTGCATGCCGGGGAAGACCGTCTTGTCGATCTCTTTGCCGTGCTGCTCGCGGCAGAGCACGAAGCCGGAGCGCGGGCCGCGCAGCGTTTTGTGCGAGGTTGATGTCACGAAGTCGGCCACGGGGACGGGACTATTGTGAACGCCGCCCGCGACGAGGCCGGCGTAGTGCGCCATGTCGACCATCAGCTTCGCACCAACCTCGCGCGCAATCTCCCCGAACTTCGCGTGATCGATCTCGCGTGGGTAGGCGCTCGCGCCGGCGACGATCAACTTCGGCTTGTACTCGCGAGCCAACTTGACAACTTGGTCGAAGTCGATGCGGTGGTCGGACTCGCGCACACCGTATGGAACGACGTTGTAAAGCTGCCCCGAAAAATTCACCGGCGAACCGTGCGTCAGGTGACCACCGTGCGCCAGGTTCATCGCCAAGTACGTGTCGCCCGGCTTGAGCACCGTCAAATAGACGGCCATGTTCGCTGGCGAACCGGCGTGTGGCTGCACATTCGCGTGCTCGGCCCCGAAGAGCTGCTTGACACGCGAGATCGCCAGATTCTCGACCACGTCGACAAACTCGCAGCCGCCGTAGTAGCGGCGTCCGGGATAACCTTCGGCGTACTTGTTCGTCAGAATCGTCCCCGCCGCTTCGAGCACCGCCGCGCTCGTGTAGTTCTCGGAGGCGATCAGTTCCAGGCCGTCGTGCTGACGAGTTCGCTCGTTTTGTATGGCGTCGAAAAGTACAGGAAGCGTTTGCTGCAAGGGGGACATGGACTCTCCGACTAAATCAATGGATGTCACACAAGCCCGACGCGCCAGCGAGGGACCGCGACGACCATCCTCGCTGGCGCGTCGGGCTTGTCTTTGGTCGCGGCATTTCGGGTCAAATCGCGGGAGTTGTAGTGGCCGATCTCGCTGAACGCTACCGTGCCGATTGAGAGGCCGATATCCTCGTGGGTCAACCTGAAACGTCCTCAATCACCGGCCCGTGATGATGTCTGCGACCGATAACGCCTCCCCCCTGCCCTCTTTGGAAAGTTCGCCCTGTTTGCAAGGCGAGCGGGTGAGTTTCACCGGTACGTTGGCGTCGATGACGCATCGGCAGGCGATGGAGTTGGTAGCGCAACACGGCGGCGAGGCAACGGCGCATGTCAGCAAGCAGACGACGATACTGATCGTCGGCGAAGAAGGTTGGCCGCTGGAAGAAGACGGGCAACCGTCGCTCAAACTGCAACACGTGACCGAGTGGCGGCAGCAAGGGGCCGCGATCCGCGTGCTCCGCGAGTCCGAATGGCTGCACCTGCTGGGCTTGGAAGAACGCCGCCGCGATGTGCATCGCTTGCAAACGCCGGCGATGCTCAGTCAGGCGTTGCATGTCTCGGTCGGGCTCATTCGGCGCTGGGAACGGATCGGCTTCATCACCGCGGTGAAAAAGGTCTTCCGGCTGCCCTACTTCGACTTTCAAGAAGTCGCGCGCGTGCGGCGGCTCTCGGAGTTGATATCGGCCGGCATCTCGCGCCACGAATTGGAAGCCAGCTTGACGAAGCTTCAATCCATGCTGCCAGGATCGGAGCGGACGTCGTCGCAGCTTGAACTGCTCGCTCGCAACCATCATTTGGTTGTGCGCGACGCGGCGGGAATTCTCGAACCGACGACCCGGCAACGGCTGCTTGATTTCGGTGGCGAGGCGGCAGCTCTGTCGGTCCCTTCGCCGACTGAAATAATTGAAACAAAAACGTCGGCCGAGCGATCGAGTTCGTCGTTCGCATCAACACACGACGTGGCCAGTGAAGGTTTGAATACTCTCGATCACGAGGCACGTCGGCAGTTGCACTGGTCGTCGCACGACTGGTTCGAGCAAGGTTGTCGGTGGCTCGAAGAAGATCGGCTGACCGACGCGACCGAGGCGTTTCGATTGGCTTTAATGGAAGAGCCGTCAAATCCGGAGTTGCATTTCCATTTGGCCGAGGCGTTGTACCGCGAAGGTAACTTGGCGGGGGCATTCGAGCGGCTGCATGTCGCGGTCGAACTCGATCAGCAGTACCTGGAAGCCTGGACGCAGTTCGGCTGTGTGGCGGCCGAGTTAGGTCAGACGCAATCGGCTCTCGATGCGTTCGACATCGCGCTGCAGTCGCACGCCGACTACCCGGACGCTCACTTCCACAAGGCCGAATTGCTGCATCGATTGAGCCGTGACGCCGAAGCCGCGCCGCACTGGCGGGCGTACCTCAGTCACGATCAGCGCGGCCCGTGGGCCGACATCGCTCGGCAACGCACTGAGGAACCGACGTCCCAACCGCGCCAGAACTCCGCGACCGACGACTCCCAATGAAACGCGGTGTTATTCTTCACGCGGCCGAAGTTGACTCGTAGCTGAACTCGCCAGAGTTCAGAAATCGGCTGAATTCTGGCGAATTCAGCGACCTCACATGTTTTATTCCGAGCCGCGCGAAGAATACGATCGAGCGATCAGGCAGTTGCTGACTCAGCCTTTCGGTGTGAAGCCCATTACGATGTCAAACCGGGCGGCCAATTCACCGACGCGCGATTCCTTCACCGGCGCGAAATCGACAACTAGGGCAGCCCGAGCCTTCTCATCCCTGATGCTTCTGAAAATGCCGTCCCGGAACAGTGAAGGCTGCGACTCCAAAGGTCATGGCCTGCATGAAATGGCGTCGGGTTTGTCCAAAATCGTGTGCGTGCATTTGTCTGGTCCTTATTCTCGATGACTTCGGCGGGTGTGGTTAAACGATCTCACGAATCACTTTGCCCTCGACGAACGTCAGCCGTTCGTCGCGGCCCAGGTGCGGGTAGGTCAGTTGGTGCTGATCGAGTCCCAGTTGATGCAGAATCGTGGTGTGGACATCGCGGAAGTGATACGGCTTCTCGACCGCTCGCAACCCGATTGCGTCCGTCGCGCCGACGACCTGGCCCCCTTTCACGCCGCCGCCCGCCATCCACATACTGAAACCAAGGTTGTGATGGTCTCGACCCTTGCCCGATTGAGCTTCGGGTGAGCGACCGAACTCGCCGCCCCATAGGACGAGCGTGCTGTCCAGTAAGCCACGACGTTTCAAATCTTTGAGCAACCCAGCGATCGGCTGATCGGTCTCGGCGGCTTTGCGCAAGTGATTCTCCTCGATGTCGCCGTGAGCGTCCCATTGCATGTTGCCGGGGCCACCGCCGGACACGACGCAGACAAAACGAACGCCGTTTTCCACTAGCTTCCTCGCCAGCAGACAGCGCCGGCCGTAGTCGTGCGTCGGCTCCGCTCCGATACCGTACAGATCCAGCGTCTCTTGTGGCTCAAGCGAAAGATCCAAAATCTCGGGTGCTTCGGTCTGCATTCGAAACGCGATGTCGTAGGCGTTGATCCGCGCGTTGAACTCTTCGTCGGCGGGAGCGAGCGTCGCCTCGTTCAGATCGCGAATGAATTGCAGCGTGCGCCGCCGCTGCTTCGGATCGACGCTCGCCGGCAAATCCAGATTCAGGACCGGACGATCGCCGGGGCGAAACATCGTGGGCTGATAGACCGCCGGCAAAAAGCCGTGCGTGTACATCGGCTGCCCCGCTTCCAACGCCCCCTTCGGGTCCGGCATCACGACGTACGCAGGCAGCGAATGGCTCTCCGCGCCGAGACCATAAAGCACCCATGACCCCATGCTGGGAAACCCCGGAGTGACGCGACCGGAGAAGAGTTCATACTGCGCGGCCGAGTGGACAACCATGTCGCCGTGACACGATCGCAGCACGGCGATGTCGTCGATGCAGCCGGCGGTGTGCGGGAACAGGTCGGAGACCTCGATGCCGCTCTGCCCGTGCTTGCGAAACGTGCGCCGGGTACCGAGCAGCCGCGCGTCACTCTGTATGAACTGATACTTCGCCGCGCCAAATTCCTGGGGCCGAGGTTGACCGTCGAGCCTATTCAACAGCGGCTTGGGATCAAACGTCTCGATGTGGCTCGGCCCGCCCGCCATGAAGACGAAGATGACCGCTCGCGCCTTGGCCGGATGATGCGGCCGCTTTGCCGCGAGCGGATTCGCGACGCCAGCGCGAACCTGTTCGTCGTGGAGCAACGACGCGAACGCGAGACCACCGAAGCCGCAGCAGGCATCGCGAATGAAGTCTCGACGTGTGTGAGTCACGCGCACGTGAGGAATGGTAGGACGGGCACTCTTGCCCGTCTTCTCGGCGACGGACAAGAGTGCCCGTCCTACACACACGGGGTCACGGGACATACAGAAACCCATTGAGATTGAACATGGCCAACGCAAACTCATTCAGTGGTTGCTCACGCAGAAATGCGAGCGACATCTTGTGCTCACTCGGCGTTGGTGGCCGTCCCAGCGCCAGCCGAAACGCGAGCTCGACGACGCGATCCGAATTGCCACCGCATTCCTGCTCCAGCCGGCGTGCGAACGATTGCGCGAGATCGTTTGCGAGGTCCCCATTCAACAGCTCCAGCGCTTGCGGTGCGTGAGTGCTCGATTCACGGCGAGCACAACTGGTCTGCAGCGCCGGAGCGTCGAGGTTCTCCAAGAATGGCAATCGCAAGTTTCGTTTGGCGATCAGATAGACTGAACGCCGGTCATGTTCGCGGGCGCTGTCGGTGACCGCCCACTGCGACGGCTTGTATAGCAGCCGCACCAACTCCAGGTCCACTGGCACGATCACACTCGGTCCGCCCGCCTTAACATTCAGACGTCCGGAGACCGCCAGCATCGCATCTCGAATTTCCTCCGCCGACAAACGCCGTCGATTGAAACGGGACAGCAGACGGTTCTCGGGATCCGTCGATTGCGGATTGCGGGTTGCAGATTGCGGATTGAGTCGGTCGTTGGCTCGGTTCTCCGCCGAATCCGCAATCCTTGAAGTCTGTTGATAGGTGTTGCTGAGCACGATCAGGCGATGCACCGGTTTCAGCCGCCATCCATTTTCGACCAAGGTCGCCGCCAGCCAGTCGAGCAATTCCGGATGACTGGGCCGTTCGCCGTTGATTCCGAAGTCGTTCGCCGTCTTCACGAGGCCGACGCCGAAATGTTGCTGCCACAGCCGATTGACGATGACTCGCGCGGTGAGCGGATGCTCGGCAGTCGTCAACCAGTTAGCTAAGTGCGTGCGCGGATTCGCCACTCCAGGCGAAAGCTCGGAAGCGTCGTCAGGCGTCAACACATCCAGCGGCCGTGGTCCGACAGGTTCTCCTTTGTTCTCCCACGCGCCGCGCCGCAAGACATGGATCGCGGTCCGCTTTTGAAAGTCATTCCGAGTGCTTGGAATCGTGGCCAGTGGCGGCGGCAACTGATCGTCCAACAATTCGATTTTCTCGATCAGTTGATCCTTTTCTTGGCCTGTGAGTCCCTGAGCCTGCTTTTGCAGACGTTGGATTTCGTCTTTGAGTTTTTGGGTCGTTGCCTCCCACGCTTTCTGCTCGTCCTCAGAAGCCAGGTTGACGTTGTGCTCCTCCGTCGCGGCCAAGTACGCCTGCAGGCGGTAGTAATCTTTTTGCGAGATCGGTTCCAATTCGTGGTTATGGCAGCGAGCACATCCGACGGTCAGCCCGAGAAACGCCGCGCCGAGAATGTCCGTCCGCTCGGTCAACACTTCGTTGCGACTAAGCGCGATGTCGGGATTCCCGGCGTTGCGGCGTACGGGGCCGAGCCGATGAAATATCGAAGCGGTCAGACACTCCGGGTTCTCCGGGTCGATCTCGTCGCCGGCGATCTGCTCGGTCAAGAACCGGTCGAATGGCTTGTCGCGGTTCAGGGACTCAATCACGTAGTCCCGAAATCGCCAGGCATCCGGCACATGGCGGTCGTATTCGTAACCTTCCGTCTCGGCATACCGGACCACGTCCAGCCAATGCTGAGCCCAACGTTCCCCGTAATGCTGACTGCTCAGCAACCGGTCCACCACTCGCTCAAAAGCGTCGGGCGACGCATCGTTGACGAACGCCTCAATCTCATCCGGCGTCGGCGGTAGACCGATTAAGTCGAAAGAGGCGCGGCGAATCAACTCGGCCCGACTGGCCGGCGGCGCGGGTCGCCACTGCCGTCCTTCCAGCTTCGCGAGAATGAACGCGTCCACGCATGTTCGCGCCCAACTTGCATCGCTTACCGTCAGCGGAGCGACTTTCCTAACGGGCTGAAACGCCCAATGGCGTCGCGCTTCTTTCAACTCCAGACCGCCCGCCGCGAAGACTTCACCCTCGCGCGGGTCTGGTACGCCCATCTCGACCCACTTCACGAAGTCGGCGATCGTCCGCTGGGAAAGTTTGGGTTTGTTCGGCGGCATTGCC
>CAZPUJ010000148.1:0-2609 GCA_964589725.1 uncultured Planctomycetaceae bacterium | reverse complement strand
GTAGCCCGTCTTGTTCATCGCCAGCAGCGTGAGATGAAAGCTCGCCTCCTTCATCTTCGTCGCGCCGCGATCACGCCGATTGCCCGGAGCGACATACGCCTCATACCCGACGATCGGCTTGATCCCTTCTGACTGGCACAGACTGTAGAACTCAAACGCCCCGTACAGATTGCCGTGATCGGTGATCGCGACGGAATTCATCCCTTCGCGTTTGACCTTGTCGATGAGATCCGGCAACCGATTTGCGCCGTCAAGCATCGAATACTGCGAGTGGCAATGCAGATGCACGAACGGACGCGGCGCGATGATCGGTGAGACTGGCGAATCGACAGAGTCCATGAGGCGGCTCCTTCCGGCGGGGATGTGAGGTCAGCACAGTCACGGAGTTTAACTCCGTGGCACGAGGCCCGCATCCGTGCAGACGTGACGCCGCTGGCGGTACACCGCGACCGCGCACGATCATTCTCCGCCCAGCAGCGAATCCGAACCGTCTTGATCGGACTGGTCACATCACGACTCGCTCAGGACGGCTTCAATGTCGTCGTCAAATCGTCGTGTTGATCTCCCCCGTGCCCGCGTCGAAGTCGATGAGTAGATCCGCGCTGGATTGGAAGAACCAGTCGATGTCGGCGCCGCCGGTGAGCGTGTCGGCGGCGGATGAATCATTCTGCACGGTCGTGCTGTTGAGCGTCGTCGAGCCGTTCGCTCCGCCGCCGTTGAGCAGGTTAGCCACTCGTGTGGCGTAGTTGTTCGCGCTGCTCCATTCGACCATGATCGAGTTCAAGGCGGCGATGTTGCCGCTGTGCGAACAGGTGCCGCCAATGAGGATGTCGTCTCCGGCGTTGCCGTCGAGCGAGTTGGTACCCGCACCGCCGATCAGCAGATCGCGGCCAGTACCCCCCAGCATCACGTCGTTGCCATCGCCGCCATCGAGCGCGTCGTTGCCATTTCCACCCCGGAGTGTGTCGTTGCCACCGCCGCCGGTGATCGAATCGTTGCCATCTCCACCATCCAGCAAGTCGGCGTTGGGACCGCCGATCAGTGTGTCGTTGCCACCGAGCCCTTGCAGAGTGACCGCGCCGGCGAAGGTGGTGATCGTCAAGGTGTTCGCGCTGCTGCCGCCGGACAGTACGGCCTCTTCCAGGCTGCCGCTCACGAGCGTGTCGGTGCCGAGGCCCGTGAGCAACGTCGTGGCGATCGTCAAATTGACGTTGCCCGTTTCGATTAATCGGTCGGTGTCGGCGCCACCGTCGAGCGAATCGTTACCGACGTCACCGGTCAGCGAATCATTGCCGAGACCGCCACGCAGCGTGTCATTGCCATTGCCGCCGTTCAATGAGTCGGAGAAGTTGGTTCCGGCCAGCGAATCGTTCCCGCTCCCGCCGGACAACGTGACACCGCCGAGTGTGAACGCACTGGCCGTCAGCGTGTTGTTGCCGCTCCCGCCCGTGAGATTGGCCGACTCGATGCCCGAAAACATGTCCGTCACGGTGCCGATCACCAGAGTGGCGTTCGTGAGCGTGAAATTGGCATCCGCCGTTTCGATCAACCGGTCGGTGCCAAGGCCACCGTCGAGCGAATCGATACCGACGCCACCGGTGAGCGAATCATTGCCGAGACCGCCATGCTGAGTGTCATTACCACTGTCGCCATTCAATGAGTCGGCGAAATCGGTTCCGACCAACGAATCGTTCCCGCTCCCGCCCGACAATGTGACGCCACCGAGTGTGAACGCGCTGGCCGTCAGCGTGTTGTTACCGCTGCCGCCCGTGAGATTAGCTGACTCGATGCTCGACAACGTGTCCGTCACAGTGCCGATAATCAGAGTCGTGTTCATGAGCGTGAAATTGGCATCCGCCGTTTCGATCAACCGATCAGTGCCGGTACCACCGTCGAGCGAATCGATACCGAGCCCACCGGTGAGCGAATCATTACCGAGACCGCCACTCAGAGTGTCATTACCACTGCCGCCGTTCAATGAGTCGAGGAAGTTAGTCCCGATCAACGAATCATTCCCGTTCCCGCCGGACAACGTGACGCCACCGAGTGTGAACGTACTGGCCGTCAGCGTGTTGTTGCCGCTGCCGCCCGTGAGATTAGCTGACTCGATGCTCGACAACGTGTCCGTCACAGTGCCGATAATCAGAGTCGTGTTCATGAGCGTGAAATTGGCATCCGCCGTTTCGATCAACCGATCAGTGCCGGCACCACCGTCGAGCGAATCGATACCGACGCCACCGGTGAGCGAATCATTGCCGAGACCGCCACGCAGAGTGTCATTACCACTGCCGGCGTTCAATGAGTCGGCGAAGTTAGTCCCGACCAGCGAATCGTTGCCGCTCCCGCCGGACAACGTGACACCGCCGAGTGTGAACGCACTGGCCGTCAGCGTGTTGTTGCCACCGCCGCCGGTGAGATTGGCCGACTCGATGCCCGACAACGTGTCGGTCACGGTGCCGATGACCAGCGTGGCATTCGTGAGCGTGAAGTTGGCATCCGCCGTTTCGATCAACCGATCAGTGCCAGCACCACCGTCGAGCGAATCGTTACCAACGCCACCGGTGAGCGAATCATTGCCGACACCGCCAAACAGCGTGTCATTGCCACTG
>CAZPUJ010000147.1:0-2615 GCA_964589725.1 uncultured Planctomycetaceae bacterium | reverse complement strand
CTTGCTGGGGCTGATCGCATTGCCCGTGATCGTGGTGATTCATTTGTATCACCGACGATACCCGCCGTTGTTTGTCGCCGGGTTGCATCTGTGGGGTGTCGAAACTCACACGACAACCGCCGGCCGCACACGCGAACGACTTCCCATCACGGCGTCGCTGATCTTTGAACTTCTTGCCGCGTTGTTGTTGTCGCTCGTGCTGGCCGATCCGCGCATCGGCGATGCGGGAAAGGTCGTGCATCTGGTCGTGGTCTTGGACAACTCGGCGTCGATGTCGTCAAAGCCGCCGGGAGTCAACGAAAAAACATTTCGCGACGCCGCCATCGAAGAACTGGAGCGGCGAGTTTACAAACTTCCGCGCCACAGCGTCGTGACGTTGCTGCGCACGGGGCGACGGCCGGAGATGCTGGCCGGTCCCGCCGTGCCGTGGAACGAAGCGAGGCTCAAGTTGGCGGAATGGAAACCCGCGTTGCCGAAGCATGACTTTCAGGCCACGTGGGACTTGGCCGCTCAACTGGCGGCCGACTCGGGCCAGTTGATCTTCCTGACGGACGTGGTGCCCGGCGAGGACGTGCCCGTTCCGAAGTTGATGGAGATCGTGTCGCTGGGTCGAGCGTTGGAGAACGTTTCGATCTCGGCCGCTCGCTGGGATTTTGATTCGAAGACGGCGACGGGGCGCGTGTTCGTCCGCGTGACAAATCATGGCAAACGTCCGACGAACGTCCGCGTGCGCGGTGCCGTCGGCGAGCGGGCGATTTTTCAAAACGAAGTGCCGCTGGACGCCGGAGCGTCCGTGCCGTTGGAGGCTCCAGTCCCCGGCAGCCTCGGGCGATTGACAGTCACGGTCGAGTCGATCGGCGACGGGCTGGCACTCGACAATCACATCGACTTGATCGAGCCGAAGGTCCGCATGTTGCACGTCGCGCTCAGCCTGCCGAAGGATTCGCTGTCCGACAAAGTCGTGCGGCGCGTGTTGCAATCGGCACCGGATGTCACGCTGGCGGATGCGGACTCGGCCCACTTGATCATTGCGCCGGCGAATCCTTTACCGCCGTCGCGGCGCGAGTTGTGGTGGCTGGGGGTCGGCCCGATCGACATGGCCGAGGAAGCTCGCAAAGCCGCGAAGGATTTGATCGGCCCCTTCATTCTCGAAAAGCAAAACCCGTTGCTCGACGGGTTGTCGCTGGGCGGAGTCATCTGGGGCGGCGCTCAACCGGTGCGCGAGAGCGTCTCGCCGGTCATCACCGCCGGCAACTTTCCGTTGCTGTCGCGATTGAACGGCACGCGCACGACGGCCTATCTGCTGAACATAGACTTTGTGCGCACCAACTTCGCCGACAGCCCCGACTGGCCGATCCTATTGAGCAACTTGATCGAACTCCGTCGCGACAACCTGCCGGGGCTGCGACGCTGGAATTATCGGCTCAACGAAGACATTCGTTTGCGTTTGGCGGACGAAGCCAGCTTGGCGGTAGCTCAGCCAGTGGCACCCGCGATGAAATCCGAAAGCGGAACGTCAGCCGAGTCCGCCGCCGAATCGCGTCCGCTGCGATTATTTCACAACGGACAATCAAGGAATCTGGCGCGCGCGACCGTGGTCGAGATTCCGCCGCTCGACGAGAGCGGCTTGTACTCGATCGTCGATGGTGAAATAACCGTCGGAGAGTTCGCCGTCAACTTCCACGACCCGGAAGAATCGACGCTCACCGGACTTCGTCCCGGTCATCGCGAGTCTCCGAAGGCCGCGACCGCAGCCGGTTTCGCGCTCGATCAACCGCTGACGTGGTTGATTCTACTCGGCATTGTCCTGATTCTGCTCTCGGCCTTGGGCGACTGGTTCGTCCTGCGCCCCGTGGCACGACGCGGCGAAGCCGGAAACAATGTGGCACGACGCTCCGCGTCGTGAATTGCGACGCGGAGCGTCGCACCACAATGCGCGCGGCCGTACGTGAGAGATTTGAGGCGAGCGGCCTGGCGTCAGCCGGCCGGTTCCGCGAGAGCACCGAGGGGGCTGACGCCGCCCCGCTCACCAACGTCTCGATTCGGGCCGCATGCGGTGTAGCCGCGACCACCCTACCCCGCCGAACCGTCCGAGCTCGCGAGCACGACGGTGTAGCCGTCGGGATCGCGTAACCAGCATTCCCAGTGGTTCGGACCGCCGCTTGTCATCCGGATCGCCGATCGGCCCGTGGTGGTGTTCGACCTCAAAGCTGTGAAGCTGGAGGATCAGCGCACCATTCGAGACCAATCGCTCATATTCCGCCCCACCGTGCGCGCTCCGACAGCCGAGGAGACGCTGGTACCACCGGCTACTCGCTTCGACGTCAGTCACCGCGATGAGAGGTTGGGGCCGCATCAGAACCTCCGCCGCAATTCAGCGTGAGCTATTCTCCGCCGCCGAAACGTCCTAGCTAACCGTGCGGGGTGGCACCCGACCGGCAGCAGCAGTTTAACGGACGTGTTCTGAGTCAGACCTATGGCCGAGCGCTGACGATTTCAAACAGGATCCCCAACAGAGTGATCACCGACAAGACAACCCCGATGGTGTTGCCCGTCTGCCTCCGCGACTGGTTCACCGCGGGGCTGACATCCGGCTTGTTCGCGGAGGGGAGGAA
>CAZPUJ010000146.1:0-3971 GCA_964589725.1 uncultured Planctomycetaceae bacterium | reverse complement strand
GTCACCGTTCTTCTCGAGGCGCTCCAGCGGGGCGATCCGCAGGCGGCGCACCAACTCTTGCCGCTGGTCTACGAAGAACTCCGCCGGTTGGCGAACGCCCGGCTCGCACAGGAACCCCCCGGACAAACATTGCAGGCGACGGCACTCGTCCATGAAGCCTATCTGCGACTGGCCGGTTCCGAGCCGACCGACGGCTGGTCGGGCCGGGCTCATTTTTTCGGTGCGGCGGCGGAAGCCATGCGGCGGATTCTCGTGGAAAACGCTCGTCGCAAGCAGACCCTCAAACGGGCCGGCGACCGGCAGCGGGAAGACATCCCCGAAGACCGCTTGATCGCCCCGGAACCGGACGACGAGTTGCTCGCCGTCCATGAGGTGCTCGACGAATTTTCGACCGTGGATGCCCAGGCTGCAGAACTGGTGAAGCTGCGATATTTCACCGGCCTGACCATGCCGGAAGCTGCCGAAGCGTTGGGAATTCCACTGCGAACTGGCGAACGACTGTGGGCGTATGCCAAGGCGTGGCTCTTCCGTCGCTTGCAGGCAGACTGATGGCGAATTATTCACGGTCCCATACTAACCCGACGCGCAAGTTTTGATGTTGTGCCGTTTGGAGTGCGGCGACTTGTCGCCGCTTTGTTTTCGCGGCGGAGCCGCTTTTTTTGGATCTTCCGCGGCGCGACCGAAAAGTCGCTCCGCGACGGACGAAAAGCGGTGACAAGTCACCGCAGTCCAAAGAATGCGCAACATCAATACGTGCAGGCGAGGGCTGAGGTAACAGTCCCTCGCTGGCGCTTCGGGTTGGTGTCAGACTCAGCCGCGTGCGGTAGAGACCGCTGAGGCCGGATCCCCTCCCAATGTTTTTCCAAGATTTCTGGCGGGTTTTCTGCGCACAATACGCACTACCTGTCGGATGCCCGTCTCACTTCGCGGATTACCATCATGAACGAACGCACCATCTTCCTCGAAGCGATGGAACAACCCTCTCCTGAACGACGGGACGCGTTTCTCGCACAGGCATGCGGGAACGACGCTCAACTGCGTCGCAAAGTGGACGAGCTCCTCCAGGCCCACAACGACGCCGGCAGTTTCATCGAGCATTCGCCGATGGTTGCCCCGACGATCACCGCATTACCGACATCGGATACCGACGATCGCACACCTCACTCCGTCTCGCCGGAACCGCCGGCCGCGCATCCGGAGATCAATCTTTCGTTTCTTTCCCCCAGCAGCGAGCCGAAGCATCTCGGCCGGCTCGGTTCCTACGAGATTCTGGAGGTCATCGGTCGTGGTGCGTTCGGCATCGTGTTGCGAGCGCTCGACCCGAAGTTGAATCGCGTGGTGGCGATCAAAGTCCTCATGCCCGAACTGGCTGCCAACGCCATGTCAGTGCGGCGGTTTTTGAAAGAAGCTCAGGCCGCCGCTGCGGTGAGTCATGACCACGTTGTCACGATTCACGCCGTGGATGACACGAACCAACTCCCGTTCCTGGTGATGGAATGCATCATCGGGCAGTCGCTCCAGCAGAAGATCGACAAGCAAGGGGCGCTCCCCGTCAATGAGATTCTGCGTATCGGGATGCAGATCGCCTCGGGTCTCGCGGCCGCTCACAAGCAAGGGTTGGTTCATCGGGACATCAAGCCGGGAAACATTCTGCTGGAAAACAGCGTGCAGCGGGCGAAGATCACCGATTTCGGCCTGGCAAGGGCCGTGGACGATCTCGCCAGCACGGTGACGTTCCAGGTGGCTGGCACGCCGCAGTACATGTCTCCGGAGCAGGCCCAGGGGGCGACAATTGATCAACGGAGCGACCTCTTCAATTTGGGTTCGGTCCTCTACACGATGTGCGTCGGTCGACCGGCGTTTCGAGCCGATTCGCTGATGGGGGTTCTCAAGCGGGTCTGCGATGACACGCCGCGACCGATCCGCGAAGTGAATCCGGAGATCCCCGATTGGCTGGCCGAGATCGTCAATAAGCTGCTGGAGAAAAACCCGGAAAACCGCTACCAGACGGCGGCGGAAGTGGCGGAGGTGCTGGGGAAACATCTGGCACAGCTTCAGTCTCAGGGTGCGGTCGCGATGCTGACACCGGCGCAGCCCCAGCCGCAACCAGCGACTTCGCCCACAACGGCTGTGGTGGGCTCAGCGAGTGGTCCGCGGAGCGTGTCGCGGCGTTCATGGCGAACAGTGATGCTGGCGCTCGGCGGTCTGGCTGCTGTGACGTCGTTGGCGGTGATCGTCATCAGGATCACCAACCGAGACGGCTCGACGGTTGAGGTGAAAGTTCCCGATGGGTCGAAGATTGAGATCACATCTCGGGACACGAAAATCACGCCTGCCGACCCTGACCACCGCGACCCGAAAGGGAGCGCCGTCGCCGACCCTGACCGCACCGCCGCCGAGTGAGTGCTGTCGATCGGCGGCAGCATCGAGATCATGGAGTACGGTCGGAGACGACGCATCGGAGCTGGCGGTGAGCTGCCAAAGGGGGGATTTGAACTCACGCGTGTGGGTTTACTTCAAAACCTGAGGGTGACCGATGCCGGGTTGGCCCACATTAAGGAATGCAAGAACCTCACGTACCTCGGGCTGAGCGATACCCAGGTGAGCGATGCGGGGTTGGCGCACTTCAAGGATTGCAAGTACCTCAACGAACTTTTTTTGACCGGTACCCAGGTGACTGATGCGGGGCTGGTCAACTTCCAGAATTGCAAGAACCTCTCACAACTCTACCTGGATTACACGCAAGTGGGCGACGTGGGGCTGGCCAACTTCCGTGAATGCAAGAACATAGCCTACCTCTATCTGACCGGCACGAGGGTGACCGACGCCGGCTTGGCGAACTTTAAGGGTTGTAAGAATCTGATGCGGCTCCACCTAGACAACACGCAGGTCACCGATTTCGGTTTGGACAACTTCCGGGATTGTACCATTCTTATCGCACTTGTTTTGACCAAGACCAAAGTCACCGCCGCGAAAATTGCCGAGTTGAAACAGACGCTCCCCAAAACCGGCATTGTATGGGACGGCGGCGTGATCGAAGGCAGTCAGAAGTGAGTTGCGATGCAGGCTGCACCAGGCCGATCTGAGTGACGTCGTATGCGCGGACCAACGCCCAACGTACCGGGAGAACTCCACAATTCGTGCGCGTGTTCCGCGTTGGTGCACACACCTTACCGCCCGCACTTTCGTTTTTGCCTTGGTCGCAGAGCGACCGCCGAAGGTAGCCGTGGGTTTCAACCCACGGTTGGTGACACGGAAAACCGATGTCGTCGCGGAGCGACGATTGAAACCACGACGCGCGAACGACCCATTTTATGCGTGCTGACACACCACGCGTTCAATCGTCGCTCCGCGACGAAATGATGATCGCGTCATCCGAATCCGTGGGTTGAAACCCACGGCTACCGTCAAAAGTCACTCCGTGACTCGGCGACTCTGCTCGCGTTACGACCGTGGCAACGCGCAAGGTTAGTTCCACGCCCTTCGATGACTCAGGGCGTGCCACCCAAACTGACCCGCTACTGAACTCTTGGTTCCCGCATTCCGCCTCCAACCTCGTTCTGACGTTTGGTATCATGCCGTCCGAGGTGCCGCGATGCCGATTCATGACTGGACCCGCGTGCCGGCTGGATTGTTTCACCACTTTCATCAGGACTGGTCGACGGAGATTGCGCGCGCGCTGAATCGTGGTATTCTCCCGAAGGGGTACTCCGCGCTGGTTGAACAACGCGTCGGCGGGCCGGAGCCGGATGTCATCGCCGTCGAAGTTCCGTCGAGAGGCCACTCCCTGCCTGACAGTGCCATCGGACTCTTGGAGCCTCCACGAACCAGAGTCATCAACCGCACGCCGGATCTGGCGACCCGTTATGCCGAAAAGGCGAACCGCATCAGTATTCACCATGAACTTGGCGAGGTCGTGGCGGTCATCGAAATCGTCTCGCCGGGAAACAAGAGCAGCCGGAATGCGTTGC
>CAZPUJ010000145.1:0-24662 GCA_964589725.1 uncultured Planctomycetaceae bacterium | reverse complement strand
TTCCCAGGCGATGGGGCTGGGGACGGTGTGCTCGGCACTTGGCGTGACGATGCGCAAGGCGAGGTCGCGTTCACGTCGAGTCGGCTGGCGGCCGATTGTTATGCGGTAGGCGGAAACGACGCGCTGCTCGTCGGTGAGATTCGCTTGGCTGAGCAACTCGCGGGCAGCGTCGCGGGATTCGTCCATGACGAACGGCGAGTTCATTAGGAACAGCGCTTGCGTCGGAACAGTTGTGATGTTACGGCGGCCGATCGACAGATTCGGGTCGGCAAAGTCGAACGCTTCGAAAATCTCCAGCAGGCGGTTGCGGAAGATCGGCGTGTAGACGCTGCGACGAGTGTCGTCGAAAACGTACGTCATCTCGCCGACGTTCGCATCGGAGCCGGTCTGCTTCAGTCCCTTGATCGTGCGACCGAACATCTCGCGATCGAGTTGTCCGCTGACGATCAGCATCGCGTCTCGCAGCGCCTCGGCGTCCAAGCGGCGACGATTTTGCCGCCAAAGGAGACGGTTTTCGGGATCGGCGGCGATGTGCAATTTTTGATTCTTGATTTTTGATTCTTGATTTGCGCTTTCGAATTCACTTGCAAGCCAGTACGTGCGCGACAGCACGATTTCGCGGACCAGTGACTTGATCGACCAGCCGTGTTGAAACCTCGCGGCCAGGTGGTCAAGCAACTCCGGATGCGACGGCGTTTCGCCGGTCGTGCCGAAGTTGTCCACCGAGCGGACGAGCCCTTCGCCGAAGAGGTGCTGCCAAACTCGATTGGCCATCACGCGCGCGGTCAGTGGATTCGAGGGTCTTGTCATCCATTCGGCCAATTCACGTCGGCCGCTCTCTTTTTCCGACACCGTCGGCGGCGCGGCGTATGTGGCGACCTGCAGGAACCCGCGCGGCACTTGCTCCCCTTTCGAGTGGACGTTGCCGCGAATGCGGATGTGTGTGTTCTCCGGCTGCTTGGCCTCGCCGACTGACATCGCCTTAGGCCGGTACGGAGCTTTGTCTTGCAGCTCCTTAAGCCGCTTTTCAAGTTCCTTGATGTCCGGCAGCTCTTGGCGAGCGGGGGGCGATAGCCCCTTGATGCCCGCAGAGGCTGCCGGCGCTCCAGGTGTTGTGGCCGTCTTGCTGGCTGACGCATCAGGGGGCTGACGCTCCCCGCTCGCCTTGCTGGTCGCCGGTTCCACGGGCAGGAACTGAATCGCGTCGACGATCACGTGCCCGTTGGTCTCCTCGTTCGAGATGATCACATACCACTGGCCTGACGTGTCGAAGCGAAACTTGCCCAGCGACACGAAGCGGTGATCGATCGGTGGAGGCGTGCGCTGGTTGACCTGTCCTTCGAATTCGCCGTCGAGGTGCAGAATTTCGATCGGCACGTTCGACGCGCGGGTGTCGCCGTGGTTGTAGGCCAAGCGGACTTCGTACAGGCCGGCGTTCGGAATCTCCGGCGTAAAGGTCAGCGTTTTTTGGCCTTTGTCTTTGTTGCCGTCGTGCAGGTAGCCATCGCCGATGTAGTGTCTGCTGAATTGCGATTGCGTCCATTCGCCGACTTTTTTCGCTCGCGAGTCATCCAGAACGATGCCGGCGAATTCGTTGACCGAGATCGGCCCTCGCAGCGTGCCCGGCGGATCGTCGTCGTCACCCGCGACCTTCCTAGCCAACGCCAACCGCTTCTCCTCGGCCTTCGCGGCGTCCAATTGTTTCTTGAGGTCAGCCAGTGCCAGTTCGTGCTGCTGCACTTCGGCATCTTGTTCTGCCGACATCGGCAGCGGCTGCTCCAGCCACTTCGAGACGTTCTCGTGAATCAGCAGATGCGTGCTGCGAAAGATGCCAGCCAGCGCGTAATAGTCGCGAGTCGGGATCGGATCGAACTTGTGGTCGTGGCAGCGAGCACAACCGATGGTCATTCCCAAAAAGGCTCGCCCGATCGTGTCGATTTGCTCATCGACGGCATCAAACTCCAACGCCAGCTTGTCTTGTTCTTCATAATTCGTCGGGCCGAGCACCAACAGCGCGGTCGCAACTAATTGCTCTTCACGCTGCTGCGGCGTCGTCGCAGGAAGCAGATCACCGGCGAGTTGTTCACGTACGAACTGGTCGAACGGCTTGTCGTCTTGGAACGATCGAATGACATAATCGCGATACCGCCACGCTTCCGGAAACGTCATCGAGCGTCCGCCACCAGACGACTCGGCGAACCGCGCGACGTCCAGCCAATGCCGGCCCCAACGCTCACCAAACTGAGGCGAAGCCAGGAGCCGATCGACAACTTCCTCGAATGCGTTCGGCGACGGATTGTTCACAAAGTCGTCGATCTCGTCCGGCGACGGCGGCAAGCCCATCAGGTCAAAGGTGACGCGCCGCAGCAACGTCGCTCGATCCGCGTCGCCCACCGGTCGCAAGCCAGCGGCTTCCAGCTTCGCCAAGATGAACCGATCAAGCGGAATGTTGGACCACGAGGCGTCTTTCACGTTCGGAATCGCCGGCGCGGCAAGCGGTCGAAAGCACCAAAACTCTTTGCCGGCTTCGATGTCGATCTCGTGCCGAGCAATCGTCTTCGCCGCGGACGTACGCGGATCGGGCGCCCCCATCTCGACCCACTTCACAAAGTCGTCAATGATCGCGTCCGGCAACTTTCCCTTCGGAGGCATCTCCAATTCGTCATACTTCAATGCTTGAATCAGCAAACTCTCGCTCGGCTTGCCTGGGACCACGGAGGGTCCCGAATCGCCCCCCTTGCGCCAGCCATCGCGAGTGTCCAGCAGCAGCCCGCCTTTCAACGCCTTCGCGTCCGCCGAATGGCATTCGTAACAATGCCGCATCAACACCGGTCGAATTGTCTTCTCGAAGAATTCGATCCCTGTTGGTTGATCGGCGGCACGAGCCGGACCGACAACAACCGACATCAGCACACAGACAAAGGCCACACGAAGTTTCATGGAGATTGGTGGTCGAAAGGCGGGAAAGATGCCACACTTTGACACCAACAACTCTAACGCCAGACAATCTGCAACCAAAGTGGAAGTCTACGCTTTTTAGGCGAACGACAACTGCAAACCTATCCGTCCCGTGCTTGACCTCTCGCTGTGTACAACACTCGAATCACACACATGCCCGTTCAGCATATTTTTCTCGACATGGACGGCGTCTTGGCGAACTTCATCGCTGGGGCAAGTGAACTTCACGGACGCGATGGCATTCTGGACTCGTGGCCACGGGGCGTATGGGATGCGCCGACCGTGTTCGGTCTCAGTTCATCGCAGTTCTGGCGCAAGATCGACGCCGCCGGCGCCGACTTCTGGGCCGAGCTGGCAGCCTACCCGTGGTTGCCGGAGCTGCTGGAAATTCTGCGGCCGATTGGGCCAGTCACAATCCTGTCCAGTCCCAGCCTGGGGGTCGAATGTCCGTCAGGCAAGCTCCGTTGGTTGCGGCGGCATGTCCATCCCGGTTTTCGCGATCACCTGTTCGGCCACCAAAAGCATCTATGCGCGAAGCCCGGGCACGTATTGATCGACGACTTCGATACGAACGTGACTCGCTTCCGCGAACATGGCGGTGACGCGATCCTCTTTCCACAGCCGTGGAACTCGCGGCACGCGATCGAAGATCGAGTCGCCTTCGTCGCGAGCGAGTTGCAACTACTTGCTAATTCGGCACAGTAGCCCGAAGCGCCAGATGTAACGTCGAGAGTCAAGGGCGTCGGGCGTGATGACGTCCGCTGCTTGGCCGAAGACTCCATCAGAGCGACGGCATCGCGAAGTTGTTGGAATTCCGGCGGATTGTGCGGCGTGGCGGCGGGCCGTTCGACGATCGCGAATCGAGCACACGCCAGGCTCTCCACGGGATCGGCTTTCCGCTTGTCGAAGTGAACCTGGCGGTACGCTTTGTCGCGTGCCGGCTGCCCACCGAGATCGTGGTGTCAAACGGCAACCGATGCAGCCACTGCACGAGGTTCTCCGCATACTGCCCGGCGGCATCCAGCCGAATGTGAAAGTGAACTCCCGGATGTTTTTCCGCCAGCTTCTGCAAGACCGCTTGGAACTGTTGATATCCCGCCGCCGATTCGGTGAAGTGAAACGACTTGGCGGCAGATCGTTTCTGCTCGTCCAAAAACGAGACATGATGACCATAACGAGCTGTATCAATCCCGACTCCCAGCGACGCAGTTCCGATTGACGCAGTTCCGATTGACGCAGGAGCATTCACCTGAGACATGACAACCTCCCCCAGAAAGAACCGGAAAAACGGTTGTCATGAGACTCCTCCGCTGGCCTTTGACCGGAAACGCTCGTGATCAGACCTCAGGGGCCAAGATGTAACGATCTCTCGTGTCAAAGTTCGGAGGGAGCAATCTAGCGCGAGTGCTCAAGCCACAGCGAGTGTTCAACGCTCCTCACGAACAACCACAACCCAAAACTCTGACATCCGCTGGGCTGCGGTTTCAACATACGAGCGAGGGAATTGACCGCTCGCACGCGGGGTGGAGTTTGTCACCGCGCCACCGACATCAAACTCTCCCGCCACACCCATTCAACCAATTTGACTCCATCGGTCCCTCGCTGGCGCATCTAGTGACGCGTATACGTTCTGAAGTATAACCTACCGACTGAAGCCCCTGAAGTTCCTTAAACGTCTCGGCCCGGTTGGTTCGCGACGGGTCATTCGCTCGAAAGTCGCCCGGCGGTCTTGATACGATGTCACGCGCCGCCGCCGCTGAAGACTCAACGACGCGAGCACCTTTGATAATCCAATGCCTGCCTGCCTGCCTTCCTTCACTGCGTTTCGAGGAGATCGCTTCGATGATTCAGCCCACCTCGCCGATCGTTACCGGACATGATTCCGTTTCATCAACGTCTCGCCGCGATTTCCTCAAGGCTGGAGCCGCGGCCGCGACGATTCCGGCGTTGGCCGCTCAATTCGCCGCGACGTCGTATGCGGCGGGCAGCGACGTGCTGAAGATCGGTTTGGTCGGTTGTGGCGGTCGAGGTTCGGGCGCGGCGGTGCAAGCATTGTCAGCCGACCCGAACATGGAACTGGTCGCGATGGGCGATGCGTTCTCTGAGAAGGTCAACGAAAGCCTGCACAACCTGAAGAACAATGCGTCACTCGCCGCGCGGGTGAAGGTGGACGACGATCACAAGTTCGTCGGACTTGACGCCTACAAGCACGTAATCGCGTCGTGCGACGTCGTGTTGCTGGCCAGTCCGCCGGGCTTCCGCCCCGTGCATTTCAAGGCGGCGGTCGAGGCGGGAAAGCACATCTTCACCGAGAAGCCGATGGCCACGGATTCTCCCGGCGTGCGATCGATCATGGAGTCGGTCGAGCTCGCGAAGCAAAAAAACCTCTCTGTCGTGGCCGGCTTCTGCTGGCGGTACGACAACGCCAAGCGTGCACTGTTCGAGCAAGTTCACAACGGCGCGATCGGCGAGCTACAAGCGGTCTTTGGCACGTATCTGACCAGTCCAGTCAAGGAGATGCCGCCGGCAACTCAACGGCCTCAGGGGTTGAGCAATTTCGAGTGGATGGTGCGTAACTGGTACAACTTTACATGGCTCTCTGGCGACGGTTTCGTCGAGCAGGCGATTCACACGGTTGACTGGCTGGCCTGGGCGTTCAAGGACACGCCACCCGCCAGTTGCACGGCGGTCGGCGGTCGGCAGATTCCGGCGGAGGGAGGCAACATCTTCGACCATTTGGAGGTGAATTACGTTTGGGCTAACGACGCGCGCGGCTTCATCGCTCAGCGGCAGATTCCCAACTGCCACAACGAAAACAATCTGTACTTGCTGGGCACAAAGGGAGCGGGGCAGATTGGCGCTCGCGGCGCGACGATCTCCGGCGAAACCAATTGGAAGTACTCCGGCACCGGCAACAACATGTACCAGACGGAGCACGACGAACTGTTCAAGTCGATCCGCGACGGCAAGCCCATGAATGACGGCGACCGCATGGCCAAGAGCACCCTGATGGGCATCATGGGCCGCCAGGCAGCCTACACCGGCAAGCAGATCACTTGGGAGATGGCGCTCAACTCACAAGAGGCAATCGTCCCCGTGATCACCGACGGCTGGCAGACGAAGGTGGAGTTTCCCAAGATGGCCATGCCAGGGATCACGCCGTTCGCGTGAGAGCTTTGGAATAAGAGTCATTTTCCGTTTTCATTTTACGATGTGCCCTTTGACGGGTGTCGAACGCTGACTAGACTTCCGCCCTTCCAGTCGCTACCCGATGGTGTAATTGGCAACACAGCAGGTTTTGGTCCTGCTATTCCAGGTTCGAGTCCTGGTCGGGTAAATCTGTTCAGTGTGTCGTCCCGTATCGGCTGGCAACCTCGCGTATTTCGCGGGGTTTTTTGTTGTCTCTGAAACAGCGTTCTGCGGGCTCCACGCCGCTTCGTCCGCCAGCTCCGCGGCTCACCAACCCAAACGTCAGGCCGCCTGACACTTGAAACCGCTGTCGGCATGGGCGAGAAGTGTCCTTTTCGGAAGGCCCAATAAGCCACCGTTATTCGGCACACCGCATAAGGTTGCCGACGTTGGCGATTCGATTTGAACTCGGTACGTTCATTATGCAAATCCAGTTGCAGCGAATCGGCTTGCCTGGATTTGAATCACCGGCGAGCCGCCTGTGTTACGTGGGTTCCGAGTCTTCCCATGATCTTTCTCGACAACCACTCCACGACGCGAGTCGCTCCGGAAGTGCTGCAAGCCATGCTGCCGTACTTCACGGACGAGTACGGCAATGCCGCGAGCGTCAATCACGCCTTCGGCACGCGAGCCGCCGCCGCCGTCGAGCAAGCTCGCGAGCAAGTCGCTCGACTGCTGAACTGCCCGGCCGAGTGGATCGTTTTCACGAGCGGCGCGACCGAGTCGAACAATCTTGCGATCAAGGGGCTCGTCGGCGCCGCGTCGCCGCGAAGTAGGCGAGCGAACATTCCACGTACTCCCCCAGCCCTCCCGTCGGAAGAGGGGGAAAAAATTGTGCTGCCACACGTTGTCACGAATGCCGCCGAACATCGTTCCGTGTTGGACCCGGTGCGAAGACTTCAGCGACAAGGACTGATCGAACTAACGATTTTGCCGATCGACCGCTTCGCGCAAGTCGATCCGCAACAAGTCGCAGATGCAATCCGGCCAAGCACGGTGTTGGTCTCGGTGATGCTTGCCAACAACGAGGTCGGTACGCTCAACCCGATCGCTGAGATTGGCCGCGTTTGCCGTGAGCGATCGGTCCCGCTGCATTGCGACGCTGTGCAAGCAGTCGGCAAAGTGCCGGTCGATCTGAACGAGTTGTCTGTCGATTTGCTGAGTCTGTCGGCTCACAAATTTCACGGTCCGAAAGGCATCGGCGTGCTCGTGGTTCGTCGTGGTGAGCGACGTCTGCGACTGGAGCCGCTCTTCGATGGCGGCGGACATGAGCAACATCTCCGCAGCGGCACGTTGCCCGTCCCGCTGGTCGTTGGCCTTGGTGTCGCGTGTGAACTCTGCACACTCACCCGAAGCGCCAGCCAGAGGCTAACCATATCAACCTCGAAACCCTCGCTGTCTCAGGTGCTCCCCTCGCTCACGTATCGGGACAGTAGGGGCGCGGACGAAGTGGCCACGCTGCGCGATCGGCTGTGGTCGCGACTGCAATCGCAACTCGACGGTCTGTCACTCAACGGCCATCCGACCGAGCGGCTGCCGAATAATTTGAACATCAGCGTGGCCGACGTCGACGGTGAAGCGCTGATGATGAGTCTGACCGAGATCGCCGTCAGCTCCGGATCCGCCTGCTCGACCGCCGACCCCGAACCAAGTCACGTGCTGCGAGCAATGGGGGTTCCGGAACCTCTCGTCCGAGCCAGCCTGCGCTTCGGACTGAGCCGCTTCACAACCGCAGCCGAGATCGATGCCGCAGCCAGTGAACTAATTGCCGTCGTGCGTCGCTTGCGAACAACGTCGCATCGGGACGTCCAAGCCACTCACTGATCAAGCAACGAGCGCTTTAACTGCTGCGACCTCGAAGGCGGGTGAATGCGGAACTGAGTGGCGAAGAAATGTACTACTCCACGGTAGCCGTCTCGCACCGTCTTGTGACCGCGAGCGTTTCTAGTGTCAGCCTGACGGCCTCGCCACTGTGCTCGGCAAACATCGCCAGCGATTGGGGCATACCAGTCAAAATGCCTCCGTGTCGTTCATCGGTTCGCGGTTCGTCCTCACGTCCGATGCGGGGCTGAGCGTCTGGAATCGTACCGAGCCGAGCGGTCCGCGATTCCACAGTGAGCGACAGCTCTCGGATGACTCGGAATAGTTGTTCCTGCGCCGGAGACAGTTCTTGCTGCCGGCGCTGCATTACTCGGCGGGCGACCTGAATCGCACTGGGTAGGTCGTACGGCCGGCTCTCTTGGCCATCGATCCACGTGAAGCTGGGCACGAACTTCGGGCTGCGGTGCGTCATCACGTTGCAGCAGAAACCAACCACGGCCCCCGTGGGAAAGCTGACGTTGATGCCGGCCTTGCTGTGATCACCCATGAACATGCCGACAAACTCCTTTCCACTGTCCACGCCGGTCCCGTTGATCGGCACGCGGATCGTCCCGTAGGTGTTCTTCAGATCGCTGTTGATGCAGTCCGCCGCGATGTTCACCCAAGAGCCGAGATAACTGTGGCCCAGGAACCCGTTGTGCTGCTTGTTGGAGAAGCCGTGCAAAATGCTGGCTTCGATCTCACCGCCGACTTTTGAGCGGCGGCCAATGCTCGTGCCCGCATGCACCACCGCTCCAGGCTGCAGGAGTGTCTCGTCTCCAATAAAAACCGGTCCTTCGATGTAGCAGTGCGGCTGCACCGTGACATTTCTACCGATCCAAACCGGACCACGCTCGGCATCGATCACGACACACGGCTTGATCGTCGAGCCTGGTCCGACATAAATCGCGTTGTCGCTCAGCAAGCTCGATCCCTCATAGATACGACCCTGGACGGCGCCTGCAGTCGGGCGATGCCGCTCCCAGTCTGCGACGATTGCCGACTCGTTGGCGTCCACAAGTTCCCAGGGCCAGTCGAACAACCGGACGCACGAGGAGACATCGCGGCGCGGCAAAGGCGCCAGCAGCGCACGAACCGCGTGATCATCCAGCCACACATCCGGCGAGAGTCGTGCCGCAAGACCGGCGTCAGCCCAGACACAAGCCACTTGCCCATCACGGGCTGTCCCCACCCAGGCGGGGTCATGCGAGTGTGTTTGCGGAAGAGTCTGCCACCATCCACGGCCGTTGAGCAGCAACGTTCCCGATGTGATCGCCAGGTTGATGGGGATGTCACTGGGAAGTTCTTCCGCGAGGACGGCCTGCAGCATCGGCCGACACCACACCGCGAGCTGCGAGAACGCCATTCGCTGCTGTTCGCGCTCCGGGTCTCCAGCGATTGCGCTCGTCAGCGCCGACACCTTCGACAACAGGTCGTCCATTCCACAGATCAAACGAAAAACCGGCCGCGCATAGACTAGCGGCAACAGACGTATCCAGCCGGCGTCTTCGTAGACAACGATGGGCAGAGTCATGGCATCCTCAGTGTGGACTTCACTCGACGGTGACGCTTTTGGCCAGATTTCGCGGCTTGTCCACCTCGCGGCCCTTGATCACGGCGATGTGGACAGTCGGCACACAAGATCGCGAGGCCGAACGTGCCGCGGACTTCACGCAACGCATTACGCACACTCTCCAGGAAGTCACCCGATTGCCTGTAAAGGAATCCGATCAACTGCGCTAACGATTCCGAGTCCGTTTCGCTCCGGAACGTGACACCCTGGCCCGCGAGGAACTCCCGCATGGCCGCGTGATTCTCGATCACACCGTTATGCACCAGCGCGATCCGGCCGCTCTGGTCAAGATGCGGATGTGCATTGGCGACGGTCGGCCAACCGTGAGTGGCCCAGCGCGAATGCGCGATCCCGACCTTTCCGTGAACGGGCTCGCGTTGCAACCGAGCGCTCAGTTGCGAGACGCGTCCGACCGCTCGACGCAACTCGACGCCGCCATTTCCATGCGTGGCCAGCCCCGCCGAGTCGTAGCCACGATATTCCAGCCGCCGCAACCCGTTGATTAAAATCTCCGCGGCGTCTTTTCGACCCAGATAGGCCACGATTCCGCACATGGCGTGTGTTCGCCGACAAAGAGTTCGTGAAGGACAATTTCCAGCCCTCGACGGAACGGCAGGAGACAACTTATCGATCAGGCCGTCGCCTCGGTCTTCACAGTCGGGCCATTTCCGGGAGTCCTAGTTCGGGAGACTCAGACGACTTATTTCTGTGGCTCGCCGGGCTAGCGATCGGCATGCAGGACGCAAATTGCGGGCCAACACCGGACGCACTCCACGAACGAGCCGGGGCCCTGTGATGTTTCGACGCAAATCAAGCGTGACCAATTCAGCCTGAGGTAGAACACTACCGAGGGGAAAACTTCGAGGAGCCGACATGCCGACGATTCGTCTTACTGGCGCCATTTTGACGTGCTGGATTCTCGGCTCAGGCTTTGTGCGGTCCGAGGACTTTGCTCTTCACGACGGCGACACGGTCGTGTTCCTGGGTGACAGCCTGACGGCGACGCGGACCTACGGCAAATTCATCGAGAACTACACGCTGCTGCGCTATCCGCAGCGGAAGGTGAGGTTCATCAACTCCGGCCACGGCGGCGACACGGCGGTGGAAGGTTTCGAGCGGCTGGAGCGGGACGTGTTCGCTCACAAGCCGACGGTGCTGACGGTGATGTTCGGGACCAACGACATTGGCTGGGGCGTGTTCGCGGACGATGAGCACAAGCGGCGGTACCTCGACGCCGTGCGCGGGATTGTCACGGCCTGCAAAGAGCGCGGCGTACGAGTCTATCTCTGCTCGGAACCGGTGACCGCGGCGGACCCCGATACAAGCGAAGACAGCTTCTTGCAAGAGATGTGCGACGAAGGGATGCAGATTTCGCGATCACTCGGCGGACAGGCGATCGATGTGCAACGCACGATGCGCGAGATTCAGAAACGAGTCGTCGCGTCGAACAAAGCCATCACCGATTCGGCAAAACAGAATTCGATGCACGTCGCGGACAGAGTGCATCTCAACGAGCTTGGCCAGTTGGCGGTCGCCTTCGCGATCTTGAAGGGCTTCAAAGCGCCGGCCGACGTATCGAGCGCGACGCTCGACGCCGCCGAGGCCAAGGTTGTCGATGCCACCGACTGCAAGATCACGGACATCGTTCGGAAAGAGGATCAGTTGGAATTCACGCGGTTCGACGAGGGCTTGCCGTTCAATCACGGCATTTTCTTCGCGCTGCACTTCCGATTCGTGCCGGTCGTCAGTGAACTGAATCGTTACATGCTGTGCGTGAAGAATTTGCCGAAGGGACGTTACGAAGTCACTGCAGACGGCCGCTCGCTCGGGACGTTCTCCGCGGAACATCTCGCCAAAGAAGTGAACATCTCCTCGTCAACCGCAAACGCTTGGGAACCAGGCGGCCCGTGGAACGCTCAAGCCAACGCGCTCGTGTCGCTCACGAATGCTCGACACGAATTGGCTCTCGCCAACGTCCTAGGCCGGGCATATCTCGCGACAAATGATCTTGCGACGTCGCTGGCTCAACAGTCGGTTCCGACGAACGAGCAACTCGAAGAATTGCAACGTCTGGTCGCACGGCCGAAGCCATATCGGTTTGTGATCGAACCAGCTCGTCCGGCCCCGCCAAAGTAAGAGACTGTCTTCAATTCAAATAGAGAGGGCGAGGTTCCTGTCGAGCCACGCGAACGTTGAAACATCAAGAAAACTGGCTCGGCGGAAGCCTCGCCTTCCCGTGAAATGATGCCATTCAGGTGGACCTCCCCAGATCAACCCTCCCCGAAACCGAACTCCGTCGATTTCCTCGCAACACCTTCTACTCCACCCGCCAGCACGCGCAAAGTGGGTCGTGCGCCCTCGTTGGGAAAACCAGAAAATTCGTGTTGACTCACTTTTAGAATCCCCATATCGTCCGCCCGCCTTCGACGCGGTTTGCGTTTCGGCGACAGAAAAATTCGCAATCGCCTCCCGGAAGTAGCCAGAGTCCTTCGCCCCCCTGGGACCAGCTGCTTCCGGGATTTTTTTTAAGGCCTATCCGGTTCACTATATTGCCGTCCGATTTATTGTGTCCGACGACGAAAGTGTTCCAATGACCCAGACCTTCGATGCGACGCTGATCCGCCCGTTACGGCGCGAAGATCTGTCGGCGCTCGTGACGTTCCTCGAACCGTTTGTCGCCGATGGTAAGTTGCTGCCGCGAACGACTCAGGAGTTGGGCGACCTCTTGCCGAACGGGTTCATAGCAGAAGCCGACGGTCTCATCATCGGCTTTGCCGCACTGGAGATCTATTCCTCAAAGATGAGCGAAATTCGCAGTCTGGCAGTGTCGCCGGAGTTCCGCGGCCGCGGCGTCGGGAGGTTGTTGGTCGAGCAGTGCGTCGCACGGGCTCGCGAGCGGCAAGTGCTGGAAGTCATGGCCATTACATCCAACGAAGACTTCTTTAAGTGCTGCGGCTTCGACTTCACGTTGCCCGGCGAAAAGAAAGCCCTGTTCATCCAAACGCGCGACTTGTGAGCGACTTACTTCGTCGACAGCGCTGCGACAAGCTGCCGCGCGAGTTCGATATGGCCGGCATGTTCGGCAATACCCCGTCGGCCGACCACCAATCGGGTTCAGAGTCGGCTTTCGACAGACGGTTCTCGAACAGTGCGCAGTGATCGATCAACGGCACTTCACGATGCGCGGCGACTTCGCGGACCAAGTCGACATATGCCGGCAGATCGGACACGTCGGTCCATCGGTCGGGGCGAACGGTCGGGGGCGTCTGCAGAATCAGCATCGTGGCCGACGCCTCAAACGCGTCGACGACTTCGTGAAGCAGGCTTCGAAACTTCGCGCGTCCCGCGGCTCCGGCCGCCGCGTCGGTCGGGCCGAGCATCACGAAGACTGTCTCCGGAGCGAACCGCGTCACGCGCCAATCGAGCGTCTTCAGAAAATTTTCGCAGCGCGAATTCGGCACGCCCGTGTTGATCACGACGTCCAGCAAGCGTCGCAGTTTGTTCCGCAGATGATCGCCGAAGTGCTCGGAGTACGTCCGCCCCGCGCCGGTCTGACCGCCACCTTGCGCGATCGTGTCGCCGGTGAAAACCCACGTCGCCGGCCGAGTGCTTTCCAGCAACTGGCGCAGACGCTCCCACCCGGACGCGGTCTGAGCCGCCGAAGTTTGAGCAATCTTCAACGTCGCGGAAGCCCTCGTGGCCACCACCGTCGGTGGCACGGTGAATGCCTTCGGCGACGCGAAGGTTGTCGCAGGTGATGGCTTTCGTCGAAGTCCAACTCGCGCCAGCCAACCGGGCTTCCGAGACCCCTCGTCCGCGCCGCGAGCATGTGCCGCCGAATCGTCCGGACCAGCGGACTCCGTTGTCGATGCCTCCTGCTCCACCGCCTCCGCCTGCATGCGTTTCGCGGTTTCGTGGATGACCAACAAACGACGCATGTCGTTCGAACGGCGATGACGAGGCATGAGAGAACTCTTCGAGAGCCACAAAAGGTAATTAACGACCGATTCAGCTTACTCTCATCGGCCGCAAAACGAAACTGCCGACGGCCCGGCAAGGGCCTTTCGCCACGTGGTCATTCGAGAACATGCCGTCATGAGCGATGTCTGCGTTTGCGCGGCCGCCAGGCATTGCTCCGTTTTGGGCAAGCTTTCATAATACCGTCGCCATAGTGCAAAAGCGCGTGAACCACCGAGGCAAGCTCGGTGGCGGTAATTTAGTCCTGCCGTCCGCCTTACCACGATTTTTGTGCCTTGAAGGAGTCTCTCCCATGCCGATCTTCGCTGACAATTCCGAGACCATCGGCCGTACGCCGCTCGTCCGCATCAATCGCCTGACGCAAGGGCTACGGGCCACAATCCTGGCCAAAATCGAAGGCCGCAATCCGGCGTATAGCGTCAAGTGCCGCATCGGTTCCGCGATGATTTGGGACGCGGAAAAACGTGGTGTTTTGAAACCCGGCATACACGTCGTCGAGCCGACCAGTGGCAACACCGGCATCGCGTTGGCCTACGTCTGTGCGGCGCGCGGCTATCCACTGACGTTGACCATGCCGGAGACCATGTCGGTTGAACGCCGCATGATGCTCAAAGCCTACGGCGCGACCTTAGTGCTCACGCCAGGTGCCGAGGGCATGAAAGGTGCCATCGCCAAAGCCGAAGAACTCGCCAAGCAACCCGGCTTCTTTATGCCGCAGCAATTCAAAAATCCCGCGAACCCCGAGATTCACTTCAAGACCACCGGCCCTGAGATTTGGGAAGACACGAACGGAAAGATCGACATCTTCGTCTCCGGCGTCGGCACCGGCGGCACGATCACCGGCGTGTCGCGCTACATCAAGAAACACAAAGGCCACGCGATGAAATCCATCGCCGTCGAACCGGCGGCCAGTCCGGTCCTCTCTGGAGGCAAGCCTGGCCCGCACAAGATTCAAGGCATCGGAGCCGGCTTCGTGCCGGATATCCTCGACATGTCGCTGGTCGACGAAGTCGTGCAAGTCACGAATGAGGAGTCGATGGAGATGGCTCCGCGATTAGCGAAGGAAGAGGGCATCATCAGCGGCATCAGCTGCGGCGCGGCCATGAGTGCCGCGCTCCGCATCGCCGCTCGACCCGAAAGCGAAGGCAAAACGATCGTCGTCATCCTGCCCGACTCCGGCGAACGCTACCTCTCGACGCCAATGTTCGAGTACGCGAAGGCGTGAGCATGCGGCGAGTTCAATCCCTGGGAACGTTTGGTGTCGCAGACCATGCCGGCTTAGTTGCATGCTCGACGAGTTGGATCACATCAACGCAGACTGGCTTCATCGACTTCGCACTCGTTTGCGAACCTGGCACAAGCGGCACGGCCGCGATTTGCCGTGGCGAAATTGTGCGGATCCGTACCGCGTGTGGCTCAGTGAAATCATGCTTCAGCAGACGACCGTCGTCGCGGTGAAGCCGTATTTCGAGCGGTTCCTGAATCGCTTCCCCGATGTCGCGAGTCTCGCCGCTGCTTCCGAAGACGAGGTGTTGCGGTTATGGGAAGGCTTAGGCTACTACAGCCGAGCTCGCAATCTTCGCAAAGCCGCTCAGCAGATTGTGCGGAACGGCAACGAGTTCCCGTCGACCATCGACGAACTGATGCGGCTTCCTGGCATCGGCCGCTACACGGCGGGAGCGATCGTCTCGTTCGCATTCAATCGACCGGCGCCGATTCTCGAAGCCAACACGCTGCGACTGTATTGCCGACTGCTCGGCTTTCGCGACGATCCGCGATCAGCAAGCGGGCAACGAACCTTGTGGTCGTTGGCCGAAAAGCTCGTTCCGCCCAAACAACCGGGCGAGTTCAATCAAGCCTTGACGGACCTGGGAGCGATCGTCTGCACGCCTAAAGAACCCAATTGCCACGAATGCCCAGTCGCCATGTGTTGCCGAGCGTTCGGACTCGGCGTGCAAGCTGATATCCCGCAACCGCCGCGACGGACTGAAATCAGTGAAGTCAGTGAAGCCTTTGTCGCTATCGAGTCTGCCGGTCATTTCCTGCTGATCCGCCGGCCCGAAGGTGTTCGCTGGGCCGGTCTGTGGGACTTTCCGCGATTTGAACTGAATGGCGTTACGGCCAAGCGGCAGCCAGCGAAACTCGAACGTCTCGTCGCCGAGTCTTTCGGTCTGCGAGTCGAAGTCAACGAGCGACTGACACAACTCAAGCATAGCGTCACGCGCTATCGCATCACGCTTGACTGCTGGCGAGCAGAGCTTGGCGGTGCAAGGTGCGTCGCCTCGAAGCTCACCTTTGTCTGGGTCGCGCCAAAGGACTTCGCGAGTTTTCCGCTGTCCGTCACCGGCCGCAAGCTGGCGGATTTGATTGCTCGCGAGGCCGTGGCCCCGAACCTGTCCACCGTCTCGCGTCGACGGACGCAGTGATCGACGGACGCAGTGATCGCCGTGGCCATCACGCGCTCGCGCGGGCGCGGCGAACTTCGGTGGCTGGGCCTAGCCGCAATTCGGCAACTTGCCGCTGCAAGGATTCCAGTTGAGCGGCCATCCGTTCCTGAACTTCGATCAACGTCAACGCTGCGTCGTTGTAAGCCTGCTCTCGCCGGATCAGTTGCTCGGAACGCTCTTCCAGTTGCCGGATGCCGGCTTGCAGTTGCTCGATCGTGCGTTCGAGATCCATCGTCATGTCTCCACCGGCGGAGCGATCAGTCCGCGCATCGGCGTTCGACGAGTCTACTTTGGGCGCAGAAAGAAACGACGCATCTGCACCACTCATCGCTGTCGTCGTTCGAGCGGCACGTTGGCGAATCGCGTGCATCAAAGCCTTCGCTCCCAGCGTGCGGCGGCGCTCGAAGCGTTCGATCCGCCGCATTTCGTGGTCGAGTTGATCGACCAACTCTTCGGTGCCGAGCGACGGCAATTCGTCGAGCGGAAACGAGGCGTCGAAGTCCACGTGCGGCAGCTGGTGTTCACTTTCCGGCGCTGCGTCAGCGGCATCGACTCGTGGACGCAGGCACTCGTGTCGCACAACAAAGTCGAACGAGCTGACTTCCAACCGATCCCAATTCCGCAGCAAAATCGTCTTCACAGTCTGGCCGTTGACCTTGAGCGGTGGTTCGAGCGCGATCGCCTCCAGCCAAAGATCGGCACCGTCGAAGTGCATCAGGCTGTGCAACGGTGGGATGTCATCGCCTCCCAGACGCAGATCGCAGTCTGCGCCCGAGCCAATCAAGAATCGTTCACCGAACATCGGTCGCAACGGATTTTCTGTGCGGCCGCGCCGAATCTCCAGGCAAACGCCGAGATCGCTGGAATGCTCGCGGATTGTGTTGCGGTCGAGCGATGATGGATTCAAATTGCGATCCTCAGGTTGAAGTTCCGGTTTGACACGGTTGTCAGACCGCCTGAAGGTGTGACTCCAACCAAGAACAATGGGTGTCACAATTCTCGGCCACCCATCGATCCGGCGTGAGCCAATTACATTGTCCGATCATTCGGCCGTATGCGGTCGATTCCGTTGAACCTGAAAGATCGTCAAACTGTATCGGCCGCGAAGACCGATCCGGCGTGACGACGGTGCTGGGCGCGAAGCTGGGTGAATTTCGGAAACCGTTTTGGTCGTGAGGTCTTTTTGCGTTTGCCTTAGAGGACTCAACGTCATGAAACCTTGGGAATGTCCTGCCGTCCCGGCTATTCGCGGGAGCGCGCTGATCGCCGCGGCGGTCTTTATGGCATTGTGGATTTGTTACTGGGACCACAGCCCTAGCGCCAATGGTGATGAAGAACTCCCGCCGGCCGCGACGAAGAAGATCAACTTCGTCAACGACGTCCAGCCGCTTTTCGTGGCGAAGTGTTACTCGTGCCACGGGCCGAAAAAGCAGGAGTCGACATTTCGGCTCGATCACAAGGCGTCGGCACTCATGGGTGGCCAGATCGGCCCCGCGATTGTCCCCGGCAAGAGTGCCGAGAGCCCGCTGATCCGGTACGTCGCAGGACTTGATCCGGACATCAAGATGCCTCCGGAGGGAGACCGATTATCCGCCGAGCAAGTCGCCATCTTGCGAGCGTGGGTCGATCAAGGGGTCGACTGGCCGGAGAGTGCTTCTCCGGATTTGGACAGCGCGAAGAAAAACCACTGGGCTTTTCGGCCACCGGTGCGGCCCGCGGTGCCCGCACTCAAAAATCAAAAATCAAAAATCGAAAATCCTCTCGACCGCTTCATCCTCGCGCTGCTCGAGTCGGAAAACCTTAGTCCCTCACCGGAGACCGATAAGGTCACGTGGCTGCGCCGGTTGAGCCTCGATTTGGTCGGCTTACCGCCGACGCCGGCAGAGGTCGATGCGTTCGTGGCCGATGTCTCGCCCGATGCGTTCGCTCGGCAGGTCGATCGCTTGCTGGCATCGCCGCATCACGGGGAACGCTGGGGCCGGCATTGGCTCGACGCGTCGAGGTACGCCGACTCGGACGGTTTTGAAAAGGACAAGTCGCGGCAAGTCTGGTTTTATCGCGACTGGGTCGTCAGCGCGTTCAATCGCGATCTGCCGTATGACCAATTCCTGATCGAGCAACTCGCCGGTGACCTGTTGCCGAACGCCACACAGGATCAAGTCGTCGCGACCGGATTCTTGCGGCATTCGATGCTGAACGAGGAAGGCGGCGTCGATCCCGAACAGTTCCGCATGGACGCGATGTTCGATCGCTTGGATGCCGTCGGCAAGGCGATGCTCGGCCTGACGATCCAGTGTGCTCAGTGTCACAACCACAAGTACGACCCGCTCACACAGGAGGAGTACTACCGGGTGTTCGCGTTCCTCAACAACGACCACGAAGCGCAATCGGTCGTCTACACCGAAGCCGAACGCATGCAGATCAACGACCTGCGCCAACAGATGACCGAAATGGAAGAGGAACTACGCGGCGCAACGCCCGATTGGGTAAAGCGTCTTGATGAATGGGAACGTAGCGAACGTAGCCGAAGTCGTGAGACTTCCGACGGCCTGAGATCGGACGCGGATTTGGACTCGGCCCGAAGTCAAACGACTTCGGCGTGGACGACGCTTAAGCTCCATCACATCGGTGACAACGGGCAGCGGTATTTCGATCAAGACGACGGCTCGATCGTCGCGGCCGGTTACGCGCCGACGAAATTCACCGCGCACTTCGCTTCGCAGCGTCTCGACTTGAAGAACATCACGGCGATTCGGCTGGAGTTACTCAACGACCCAAATCTGCCATGCGGCGGACCGGGCCGCTCGTTCAAAGGGACGTGCGCACTGACCGAGATCACTGTCGAAGCCGACTACGCCGGCCCGTCCCCCGCGCCGAAGCAAGCTGTCAAACTCGTCTCGGCGACTGCCGACTACGCGAACGACGAACGAGTGCTCGAACCGAATTTTTTCGACAAGACTGACAAACGCCGAGTCACTGGCTCTGTCGATTTCGCGATCGACGGCCAGGACGAAACGGCGTGGGGCATCGACGCTGGTCCGGGCCGACGCAATCAACCGCGCCAGGCGGTCTTCGTCTTCGAGAGGCCGGTCGGCGACGAGGGGGGCACGACTTTGCATGTCCACTTGAAGCAGAATCACGGCGGTTGGAATAGCGACGACCATATGAACCACAACCTCGGCCGCTTCCGATTGTCGGTGACATCGGCGATATCGCCCGTCGCCGATCCGTTGCCGGTACTGGTCCGCACTGCTTTGTCGATCCCGCGCGAGCGACGGTCTGTTGCTCAACACGCTGCGGTCTTCTCGCACTGGCGCACGACCGTCGCCGAATTCAAGCCGCTCAACGACCGCATCGAAGCGTTGTGGCGACAGTGGCCGAGCGGCTCGACTCAGCTTGTGCTCGTGCCGCGCGAGATGCCGCGCGACACGCGAGTGCTCATGCGCGGCGACTTCTTGAAGCCGACTAAGCCAGTAACACCGGGCTTCCCCGCCTTTCTCCCTCTCCCTTTGGGAGAGCGGACCAGGCAAAGCGCGACCGAGGGTCGCCTCGCCTTCGCACGCTGGCTGACCGACCGGCACAGCCCGACGACCGCGCGAGTGATCGTCAACCGCGTCTGGCAAGCGTACTTCGGCATCGGCCTCGTCAGCACGCCCGAAGATTTCGGCTTGCAGTCCGATCCGCCAAGTCATCCCGAACTACTCGACTGGCTGGCCGTCGAGTTCATGGACTCCGGCTGGAGCTTCAAGCATCTGCACCGACTCATCACGCTCAGCGCGACGTACCGCCAAAGTAGCCGAGTCACGCCGGAACTTTACGAGCGTGACCAATTCAACCGCTTGCTCGCGCGCTTCCCGCGTCAGCGCGTCGAGGGCGAAATCGTTCGCGACATCGCACTCGCCGCGAGCGGCTTGCTCAACCAGAAGCTTGGCGGCCCCGCGATTTTCTCGCCATCGCCTGCGTTTCTGTATCAGCCCCCCGCGAGCTACGGCCCGTTCACATGGACCGAGGAAACCGGCCCCGACCGCTATCGGCGCGGCCTTTACACCTTCCGCCGCCGTTCGACTCCATACCCAATGCTGACCAACTTCGACACACCTAACGCCGACGTCGCATGCGTCAAACGAACTCGCAGCAACACGCCGCTGCAAGCCCTGACGACACTCAATGAAGTCGTCTTCCTCGAATGCGCCCGCTCGCTGGCGCTGCTGACTTTGCGCGATGGCGGCTCTGATGACATTAGCCGGATGACATTTGCCTTTCGCCGCTGCGTTTCGCGCGAACTGAGCAACGTTGAACGCGACATGCTGCTCAAACTGCTCGCCCAACAGCGAGAAAAATTTTCCGCTGTCGATGCCAAGCCGTGGGAACTCGCTGCGAACGATCCTGCCAACCTGCCGCTGTTGCCGAGTAACACGTCTCCAGCCGACGCTGCGGCTTGGACGATCGTGGCTCGCGTGCTGTTGAATCTCGATGAAACCGTCACAAGAGAATGAGAAAACACAGAACTCTCATCCCCGCTAATCTTCGCTGATCCGATCAGTGCAGATTAGTGCCGATCAGCGTTCCCAAAACTTTTTGCTGAGATTCGGTCATGCTTCATTTCCAACCTCAGATCAATTCGTTCCGACCACAAATCACACGCCGCTGGTTCTTTCGAGACTGCGGCGTCGGCCTGGCCTCGGCGGCGCTGGCATCGCTCCTGGCAAATGACCGAGCAGAGTCTGCTTCTGCTGCGACGTCCCTGCGGACAGCACCGATGCCACATTTCGCTCCCAAGGCGAAGCGAGTGATTTATCTCTTCATGGCCGGTGCGCCGTCGCATCTGGAACTTTTCGACAACAAGCCGGAGTTGGCGACGTGGGACGGGAAGCTGCCGCCGCCGGAGCTCATCAAGAATTATCGAGCGGCGTTCATCAATCCGAACTCGACGCTACTGGGACCGAAGTTCAAGTTCGGTCGACATGGCAACTGCGGGGCGGAATTGTCGGAGTTGCTGCCGCATCTGGCCGAGGTCGCGGACGACATCGCGATCGTGAAGTCGATGGTCACGGATGCGTTCAATCATGCTCCGGGGCAGATCATGATGAATACCGGAGCACAGCAGTTTGGTCGGCCGAGCCTCGGCGCGTGGACGATGTACGGCCTGGGGAGCGAGGCTCAAGACTTGCCGGGGTTCATTGTGTTCTCGTCCGGCAAGAAGGGGCCGAGCGGCGGGCAATCGAATTGGGGCAACGGCTTTCTGCCGACGGTCAACAACGGTGTGCTGTTCCGGTCGTCCGGCGAGCCGGTGTTGTTTCTCGACAACCCGCGCGGCATCGATTCGCAGACCAATCGCGAATCACTCGACACGCTGCGGCAATTGAATGAACTGCGGCTCGGAGTGGTCGGCGATCCGGAGATCGCCGCGCGGATCAGTGCCTTCGAGATGGCCGCTCGGATGCAGGCCAGCGCGCCGGAGTTGATGGACATCACCAACGAACCAAAGCACGTCCTGGAGATGTACGGCGCGGAACCAGGAAAGGCGAGCTTCGCGAACAACTGTCTGCTGGCTCGGCGGCTGGTCGAACGTGGCGTCCGTTTCGTGCAACTCTTCCACGAAGCGTGGGACCATCACGGCGGCCTGGTCGGCGGACTCAAAGAGCAATGCGGCGCGACCGACAAGCCCGCCGCCGCGTTGCTACGAGACCTCAAGCAACGCGGCCTGCTCGACGACACGCTGGTCATCTGGGGCGGCGAATTCGGCCGCACTCCGATGGTCCAAGGAGGCAACGACGGCCGCGACCATCACCCGAATTGTTTCAGCATGTGGCTCGCCGGCGGCGGCGTGAAACCCGGCCTCACGCTCGGCGAGTCCGACGAGTTCGGCTTCAACGCGACCACCGACAAAGTCCACGTCCACGACCTGCACGCCACGATCCTGCACCTGCTCGGCTTCGACCACACCAAGCTGACCTACCGCTTCCAAGGCCGCGATTTTCGTTTGACCGACGTGCATGGGAATGTGGTGACGAAGCTGCTGGCGTGACCTCCTCATCGAGCCACTGCGGGCCGAAATCAAGCAGCTCAAGAGTCGCCAGTTCGGACGCCGGTCCGAGAAGTCCTCCCTCAGTCCAAACTGACCCGATGGCCCGCACTCGCGGTGCATCCCGCCGACGGCTTCGCCGAATACTTACAAAGTGAAGTGGACAGGGGCGGGATCGAACCGCCGACACCAGGATTTTCAGTCCTGTGCTCTACCGACTGAGCTACCTGTCCTTGACCGCATACAGCAGGCTGACGTCGACTGAAGATCAAACGGGCTAAGAACTCTAAGTTGCATCCGGCTGAGATTCAACTGTGGCTGGAACCAACATCGGCTGGCCTCTCCTTGACGACGACGGCGCAGCGGGACGGGGCGACTGTTTCAGCGATCAGGGTTTTGTCGGAAGGTAGCAGGCGAACGTCGGACGGGCATACAATCTCGCCCATCGAGAACTTACAACCTGTGCGTCTATCCATGAGCAAGAGCGACAGCATGAAAAAAATGGTGTGCGCCATTTTGGGCGGCGGCCAAGGATCGCGATTGTTTCCGCTGACGGAGTTTCGGTCGAAGCCAGCCGTGCCGTTGGGTGGCAAGTTTCGATTGATCGACATTCCGATCTCCAACTGCATCAACAGCGGCATCAATCAGATTTATTTGCTGACGCAATTCAACTCGGTCAGTTTGCATCGGCACATCCGACAGACATATGCGTTCGATCGGTTCGGCGGCGGGTTTGTTGAGATTCTGGCGGCTCAACAAACTTCCGAAGGCGAGCTGTGGTATCAAGGGACCGCCGACGCCGTGCGCAAGCAGTTGCGGTATTTCGAGCAGCCGGGCATCGAGCATGTGCTGATCGTTTCGGGCGATCAGATTTATCGCATGAATTACCAACAGATGTTGGCGACCCACGTCGAGGCGCGAGCGGATGCCACGATCGCCGCGCTGCCGGTGCATCGCGAGGCGGCTCGGTCGTTCGGCATCATGCGGATCGATGAAAATGGTTTTGTGAAGGGCTTCCTGGAAAAGCCGACGACCGACGATGAACTGAGCATGGTCCACACCGAACCGGCGTGGTTCGAATCGAAAGGCATTCCCAGCCGCGGTCGCGATTGCCTTGCCAGCATGGGCATTTATTTATTCAACCGCGACTTCCTGGTCGATGTGCTGCGGAAGAACGACTATCGAGACTTCGGCAAGGAAGTCTTTCCGATGTCGATTCGCGTGAAGAACGTGGCCGTGCATTTGTACGACGGATATTGGGAAGACGTCGGCACGATCCGTTCGTTCTTCGATGCGAACTTGGCGCTGGCGTCGGCGAATCCGCCGTTCCATTTCGCGGACGAACAGGCTCCGATTTACTCGCGAGCGCGACATCTTCCCTCGACGCGCATCGAAGGTGCGACGGTCAGCAACAGCCTGATTTCCGACGGCTGCATCATCGGTCGTGGCTGTGTCATCGAGAACAGCGTGATCGGGCTGCGTTGTCAGATCGGAAACAACGTCGTGATTCGCAACTCGATTCTGATGGGTGCCGACTTGTACGACTCCAACGAGCAGCGAGCCCGCAACGCCCGTGAAGGCCGGCCGAGTCTGGGAGTCGGTCCCGACAGCGTGTTGGAAGGCGTCATCGCCGACAAAAACTGCGCGATCGGTCGCGGAGTCCAAGTTCAACGCCACATGGGATTGGAACCGAACTGCGATCTCGAGAGGATCTACGTGCGTGACGGCATCATCGTGATTCCCAAAGACAGCGTCTTGCCTGATGGTTGGTCGATGCTCAAGGAAGGTTGCCGAGACGAAATCATTCCTTGAGTGCCGGCTCGATATTGAAGAGGCAAGCGACGCGTCCTCGCATCGCGACCAACGGCAGTCTGACTCGGACTGACGTTTTCAGTTGATCGTGTTTCATCAGCAATGGCCGTTGATCGAAGAACGTCCGGTCGCTTCAATGCCGGCCTGCATGCGCTCCGCGATGCGTGCAACCGACTCATTGAGGAGGGACGCCGAGATGCGCTTCGCCGTCAGAATTGTTGGGTTGTTGATGCTCTTGATGGCCGCGTCCACTCCATTACTTCCGGCGGCGGAGTTGTTGTTTCCACAGGAGCGGCAGGCGTTCTACGTGCATGAGCCGGTGGAACTGGCGATTGTCGGCTTAGCCGAGCCAGAAAAGGCGACCGTCGAATTCGTTCCCACGCAGGCCGGAATCTTGCCCGTGAAGTTTGAAGTCATGGGTCGAGTCGGCACTGCCATTGTCGAGTTGCCTTCCGGGTCGCTCGCCCCAGACACCTACTCCGTCAAATTGGACGGCAAGGAGATCGCGAAGCTCACGATCAGCAGCGGAGTCATCGACTCGACGCTGCTCGTTTCGCAGACCGCCGGGTTCAACGAACTCAAACAAGGGGGCGCGAACTTTTTGCTCGGCAATGCGTTCTCGTTCGGACGACTGAATCCACAGCAGACGGGGCCGAACCTAAATCCGCGCGGAGCGGCATCGCCCGGGCTCAAAGTCTTCGACCAGGCGATCGCCGCTAATCTACCGACGATCGTTTACATGTACTGGACCGGGTACGTCACGCATAAGCCATTCGGCTCGATGAAGAGCTGGGGCAACTTGGAGATGAACGCAGCGATG
>CAZPUJ010000144.1:0-10503 GCA_964589725.1 uncultured Planctomycetaceae bacterium | reverse complement strand
ACCGGGGACGAAAGCCGCCATTGCCACTGAGCGCATGCTTGGGAAGGCGCGGCCAGTAGATCGATCCGGGAGCCAGAAGACCTGCCCAGACGTCGTTCTTGCCTTGGCTCACAGGACTCGCGTCGGACGAGGCGTGGCAATCTGATTCTCAGGACGGGCGTGACCTGGTGACGGCCTCGCTCTATCGAGGAGTCGTGGGCGGCGCTTCGTGCCTGCGGCGGATGGCTACGGCTGGCTGACAGTTCTACGTGAGTCGGTATTCGACAACGGAGACATTGTCATGCAAAAGTGTTGGAAAAGCTCGCGCCGCTCCGGTTTCACGCTCATCGAGTTGCTTGTTGTCATCGCGATCATCGCAATTCTGATCGCGCTGCTGCTGCCCGCCGTGCAGCAAGCTCGTGCGGCCGCGAGACGTTCACAGTGCCGCAATTCACTCAAGCAGTTGGTGCTCGCCCTGCACAATTACACGGAGACGCATCGCGAGATGATGATTCCCTATGTGATTGAGGATTCGACCCGGCTGAACTATCTCACGACGTTTTCCGGAGCGCAGGGAAAAGCTCAATTCTGGTTCGGGACCGTGGACTACGACATTCCAACGCCGTCGCAGCAACTCGATTTCAAGAAGGGACCGATCGCGCCGTACATGGAAACGAGCTACGAGACGTTTCAGTGTCCCGATTTCGGGCCGACTCAAATGCAGGCGGTTCACTTTGGACGTCCGGCGACTGGTTATGGCTTCAACGGTTATTATCTGTCCCGCGCTTCAGGTATCGACTATCCGCCGCCGAGCTTTGCTCCCGCACCCTCCGCGAATCCCGCAACACGGCGCTTGGCCGACGTGAAGGTGCTCTCGCAAACCATCGTCTTCGCCGACAGCGCTCAAGTCCGCATGACGTCGTTCTTCCCGCCCGCGTTCAGCTTTGAAGAGAACTGGATTCTCGATCCGCCCAGTAACAATTTTCCGGACGTGCATTTTCGACACGATGGCACGGCGAACGTCGCGTTCCTCGATGGCCACGTCGAGACGCGGCAGCGGCATTACCGCGTGGACATTCCCGGTTCCAATTTCCTCTCAGCGGCTCAAGCGGACCTGATGAGCAAGAACCAACTTGGCTACGTCAGCAACGGCAACCTCGACAACCCGGCCTTGCAGGATGAGTTGTACGATCGGCGGTGAGACCCATTGCTCGCGAATGGGCCGTTTGCTGTTTTCCTTTCCTTGGCCGATCGCGCTGTCGTGATCGTTTGCAAAAGAGGTCGGCATCATGCTTGCCAGATTCAGGGCTGAAGGCCATTGCTTCGGGATGATTGTGCTTTGCGTTTGTCTTCCGGGCTGTGGTGGTTACGCTCCTCGGACCACGCCGCCGACGGGTCGGATGGTTTACGTGGATACCGCCACGATGCAGCCGCTGGTCCATGACGTCGCCACATCGTTCCCAGCGGTTCATCCCAAGACGGGAAAGCCGACGTTACGTCCGGCGCTGTATTGTCCGAAGTGCCAACAGTGGTACGCCGCGCCGTCCGTCGATCAGGTCAACCGCGTTCCCGGAGCGGGGCAATGTCCAAAGGACAAAACTGCTTTGACTGCCGAAGGTCCGTGGCCAGATGGTTCCACAACGAAGATTGACGTCAAATGACGTCGACATTGAGAGCACATCGCCGCCCAGTACGGCAAATGTCTCTTCGTGAATTCGAAACCGTCCGTTACAAAGTGCAGGCTGGGAACGCGGCGTTGGATGCTGCGTCTCCGCGTGCTGAGGCGTCGATTCGCGTTCCTGGCACCGCCGGAGAAGACAAGGATGTCTATGAACTCCGATCAACCCGCCATCACGGATGTCTTCGAGGGACTCGAAGAGTTCCAGACTGGGACAATGTCGACCGGAGTCTCGGCGAACGGCCGCGATTGGTGGTGGCGGTCGTGTCAGATTTGGCTGTTCTCGCTGACGGTTGACGTGCTGTTGCTATTCTTCGTGGCGATGCTGGCGGGAGGTCGTCCGCACGGACGCGGAGGTTTCGGCTCGTCCGAGAGGATTTTCCTTTCGGCCACCTTCGCAACGGCTGGACGCGAAGGAAGTGGTGGCGAGGTCGATACCACCATCCCGGAGGTGGGCACCGCGTGGGAGCCGCGAACGGTGTCGGCGCCTCGTCCGCTGCTGACCCTGATTCCAGCCGATCCACAGTCCGTGTTCGACGTCAGCCCCGCGGAACCTCTGACGACCGAGTCGCTCGCCTTGGAGACTGACACTGAGATTCCATCGGCCGCTCGACGGCGTTCCCAATCTGAACGAACAACGAATGCTGGTGCCTCTATGACGGCTTCACAGGACACCGAGGTTGTCGCATCCAACTCGCTGAACGCGACGGCTCGCGTCACTCCAGAGCTGTCTCGCGACCAAGCATCGTCGGTTGTCCGATCAGGAGACGTGCCCGGTCAAACTCGAAGCGGTCGAGGAAATAAGGGAGTCGGCGGTGATGCCAATCCGGGAGTCGACGGCACTTCAGGCGGAAGTCGGGAGGGTGATCGGACCGAGTTCTTCGGCATCGCTGCGCGGGCTCAGCGGTTTGTGTACGTCGTTGATGCCTCGGAGAGCATGCACGAGCACCGAGCCATGCAAACCGCTCGACAGGAATTGTGGCTGAGCCTGCAAGAACTGTCAGCCTCGGTGAAGTTTCAAGTTGTGTTCTTTAATCTGAAGCCGTACCCGATCACGCGGCGCGGCGAACGGACGCAGATGCTGTCGGCCACTGAGACCAATCTACGTTTCGCCCAGCAGTTCCTCAACGGCATTCAGCCAGACTCGGGCACGGATCGGTTCGGAGCGCTGACCTCCGCCTTGAGCCTAGACCCCGATGTGGTCTTTCTGCTGACCGACTCGGACGCCCCGGAGTTGAGCGCGAAGGAACTGGCTGGTATCCGCCGCCTCAACTGGCGAAAGGCGGTCATCCACGTGGTTGAGTTTGGGAAGGGCGTTGACCTTGGGCAGGACAACTTTCTCAAGGCTATGGCGCGGCAGCACGGCGGGATACATCGATATCACGATTTGATGCGCGCGCGCCAGTAGCCACGGCCCGTGTAAACTCACTCGCCGGACACTTCGCGCACTGAAAAGGTGACGTGGCCGATACCGGCCGCGTGGCAGGCGGACATCACTTCGGCCACCTTTTGGTGCGGGACGCGACCATCGGCGCGAATCGTCACACTCTGATCCGCGTAAATCTGACGAACCACTCTCAGTCGCCGCTTGACCTCGGTCACGTCGACTACGTCGTCGTTGTAGACGATGGTTCCATCCTGCGCCACATTCAGATTGATGTTGTCCGGCAGTTCAGTTAGCGGTTGAGCGCTGGACACGTTCGGAACTTGGACATCCAACTTTTTCTCGTCCCAGTCGTACAGCTTCGTGGCCGCCATGAAGAAAATCAGCAACGTCAGAATCACATCAATCATCGGCGTGAGATTGATGAAGAGCGTTTCTTCGGCGACTGACGGCTTGGTGTGCAGCATCGTGACTTCCGGGTCGGTTGGCTGAGTAATTGCAAAAGCTGTCACACGGATTTCTGGTGGCTGGTCGGAATGACAGAAACACGGGGTGTCTTTTTCTCGGTCCCGCGCGAACGGCCGTCGCTGGAGACCAGGGACACGGCCTGGTTCGTGAGCACGTCCATCTCTTGAATCAGCATGTCAACTCGACCGAGCAGGAAGTAGTACGCCGCCGACGCGACGACCGCCACGGCCAAACCGCTGGCGGTGGCCACCAGTGCCAGACTGATTCCGGAGGCGAGCAGTTCCGTTTTCCCGGTCCCGGATTGCTGCGATAGCGCGTGAAACGCACTGATCATGCCTAGCACCGTTCCGAACAAACCCAACAGTGGTGCCAGCATGGCCAAGCCGCTGATCGCTCGAATGTGCTTCTTCAGGTGAAACAATTCCGACTCCGCCAAATCGCTGACGGTCACACGAATCTCAAACGCCGGTCGCCCCCCGTTCTCGACGACGATCGCGAACAGGCGGGCGATGGGACTATCGTTCTCGCGGCAGACTTGCGTGAGTTCCTGAAATTTGGCGCGATCGAGTTCCCCGTCGCGAAGATTCTGGAGAAAACGCGTTACGAACGCGCGGGGGACGACGCGGCGAGATTGCAGTGCCGTGAACCGCTCGATCACGAACATGAAGGTCAGGATGGAACACACCACGAGCGCCCACATGGGCGCGCCGCTGAAACCGAGAAACAGTTCACGCAGTTGGCGCCACCCCAGCGTCAAACTACCCTGACCGCCACTGACCGGTCGCAAGGTACCTGCGGGCGAGGCTTGTTTTTCCGATTCACTCGGTTTGGACGGGCTCTCGCTGGAGACCGAATCGACCCCTTCGACCGAAACTTGCGACAGCGCACCGAGCAGGACCGCCATCGGTCCAGTAGCCGCCGTCAGCGACGAGACCATTCCGAAGAAGCTCGCGGTGACCAGGATTCCTACGAACAACCGTGTTTTCATCGAATTCCTCCGCTGAAGGCTCGGCCGCTTCCGTGAGTGCGGCAGTACTATAGGCGAACTCCGCAGGGCGTTTGAAGCAAACTTCCGTGCGGACGGAAAATTCGCAACATGGATGCGTCAAAACTCTGTCGAGTCATTGCGGAGCATGTTCAGTTCGCGATCCGAACTCCGGAATCGAGGAAAGGCTTTGTGGCGCCCGATCGAAGTGTGGTTGGGGGACTTGCCAGCGGCTCGTGGAACCGGCGCGGCGGCGGCGGTCCAGTAGCGTCAGGATCGACGGCAATGGAATCAGCGCGACGAACACACAACTAGCGACGCCGATCGTCAGCACTAAGCCAAACGTGTACAGCCCACGATGTGCGGCCAACAACATGCTGCCGAAGCCGACCATCGTGGTGGTCGAGGTCAGCACCAACGAGTTGATGATGCTCGGTGAGATGCGATAGCGGCGTTTGGTTTGCAAGCGGTAGTCGTGGACCACATGTACGCCGCCATCCATGCCCAAGCCCAACAGCAACGGCAGCACGATGAGGTTCGCCGGATTCAGGTCCACGTGCATCAGCCGGATCAGCCCGAACATGATCGCTGCTCCGCCCAGCGAGGGGAGCAATGCCAGGAGGCTGTGATAGACCGCTGTCGCGTCCACCAGCCACGCGATCGTCACGGCCATCGCCAGGTACAACCCTCCCAGCAGCTCCCCATTGACGTCGATTTTCCAAATGCGACACACGGTCCACAGCGCGGCGACGATCAACGTTGGCGGAGTCAAGACGCGGACCGCTTGCTGACGGCCCAACAGGTCGATCAGCAGCGTCAGACAAATTGCGAACAGCGCGTACGACGCAGCCTCTTGATAGCTTTGCTTGATCTGCCGCGACGCTTCGAAGTTTTGCAGCGGCGTGCCGGTGACCTCGGGATCGACGGAGCGGACGTCTTCGACAAACTGCCGTAGCGGCTCGATGTCCCAAATCTGGTCCTTCGGAAAGACCTGAATCAGCCACTTGTTCTGCGCGCTGACAAACCGCGAGACCAACTCGGTCGGAAGGTCGGCGAGCGTGATCGGCTCGGGGTCCGAAGCGTCGGCCAGCGCCTGCAATTGACCGTGCAAGGCGTAATTCATCCGCGCTTGGAACTGATTCAGGAATTTCATTTGCTGTTCGAGCGGCAACGTCGAAAAGCGGTCGAGGAAATTGTCCAACGCGACGGTGGCCTGTTTCGCCCAGGTCTCGGTCGATTGCGACAACGTCTGAAGCAGGCGTTCAAACAGTTGGCCGGTTTTTTCCGGATCGACCATCCGCGGCTCGTAGCGCACCGGCGCGAGCCGCGAGACCTCTGAATGCACCGCCTGAATGAGCAACGTCGTTTGCTCCGGCGGCGTCGCCGGCAGGTGTGAGGCGAGATCTTCCACCTTTCGCACCGTGGGCAAATCTTCGAACTGAGCCTTGAGCTTTCGAGCCTGCTCCGGCGAATCGGCCAGAGAAACCGCAAACAACAGCGAACCGTTCGACTCTTGAAACACGCGATCTTGCAGATCAACCGACTCGACCCCTTTGGCTTGCAAGTTCAGCAAGTTGCAGTCGTAGCCAATCGCAAACTTCGGCCAGCCCCCCTCCCACTCGAAGGCCCAGGCGCCGAAATACGCCATCAACGCCAAACCGCTGACCGTCACCAACCAGGGATACCGCCGCACCGCCCACCGCAAGGCGTTTCCTTGAATCGGAGTCGGTAACTTTGCCGGTAGCACGTTGCGATCGGCGAATGCGACCAGCGGCGGCAACGCGAAGAATGTCGCGATCGCGCACAGCAGGACTCCCCCAGCGGAGATGACGCCCAACTCGGCCACGCCCAGGAATTTGGTGAACGTCGCACAGTAAAAGGCCAACGCGGTGACGATCGCGACCGTCAGAATGCTCGATCCGACCGACGTTGAAGTGTTTGCCAAGGCGTCTTCCAGAGATTCGCCTTCGTGACGCAGTTCCAGGTAGCGTGACAGGTACATGATCGCGTAGTCGCAGCCCAACCCCATCAGGATCGGAGCGAATGAGGCCGACAAAATGTTGAGATGCCCGACTGTCGCCGTCGCGAACGCAAACGAAATCACCAAGCCGACTGCCAGCATCACCATCGTGATGAGCGGATGCCGCAATCCGCGAAAGCCCGCCAGCAGCAGCAACAGCACGCCGACAGCCGTTACGATCGTTGAGAGCGTCATGTCCGATTGCGACTGCGCCATCTCGTCGTGTTCGAGCACCGGAATACCGGTCATCCCGATGCGCGCGGTCGGGTAATCCGGTTTGACGTCGGAGATCACGTCTCGCAGTCGCCGGATTGCGGTCGTCGCACCCTGGCTGTCAACCTTGTCAACAACGGGCACGACTTGCAGGAATCCCTGAGTGCCGCGGTCATTCAAGAAGTACGTCGGTTTCGTCGCTGCGCTCGAGAGATCGGAGTTGACGGAGACTAACTGCGGCCACGGGTTTTCCTCGTCGTCAGGATTCGTCAGCGCGCGCGACAAACTGTTCGACAACGCCGTCACGTGTTGAGCGATCAACTCCATCAAGTGCGGCGGCGGCGAACCGGGCAACGGCGCCGCGGTCGTGCTCTTCGACTGTGCCGCCAGTTGCAGTAGATGCAGGCGTTGCAACAATTGCGAGACGACCACTTCCAGATTGACGCGTTCCCAATCGCCGTGAATCACCGGTCGCAGCTCACTCAGCTGTGCCAGGCACATCTCCAACTGAGCCGCCTTCAGAAACTGCAAGCCCTTGCGTCGCAGGTGTTCGTGCTCAACCTTGTACAGCACGTTGCGGAAGTGCTGAGTGTCTTTCCTCAGTCGCTCGCCCAGTTCGTCCAGCACTCGCTGGATGACCTGCGGCGATTCCGCCTCGACGACAACGACGATATCAGACGTCTCGCCGAAGCTTTGCGTGTAGTTCAGCCAACGTTTCTGGAAATCGGCCTGCGGATCGATCAGGTCCGCACGGTCATTCTTGAACTGTAAATACCGCGTGGTGTAAACGACGCTGGCAGAGCAAATCGTCAGCAGTAGCAGCAGCGACAGCATCGGTCGCACCGAGACCAACCGCGTGAACGATCGCAAGAGGCCGCTCAACGGCAGTGCTTGACGGTCGGAGGTCTCGCCCGGCATGAATTCGCTCACTTCCTTGTGTCGCGACTTGGCTCAATCCCTTGAGGCGGCGATGAGTTGTGGAACAATAACTTCGTCGTCTGAAAGGGTGGGGAATCTATGTCGAGACCGCACTTAGCGGCAAGACGAATGAAATAGGCGAGCGGGGCGGCGTCAGCCCCCCGGTCCTGCGGCGAATGCACCGGGGGGCTGACGCCGCCCCGCTCGCCAGAATGTCTCACGGATTGTCGTGTGAGAACTAATCAATTCCTTCGACCTCGATTGGCAGTTGTTGTCTGCGGTGCAGAGACACGATCACCAGAAAGGCCAAATAGTCATGCACCGCGTGAGTGACGATGGGGATCAATAAGTTGTGAGGAGGCACGGCCGGGGTGGTGACGGTCATCAGCCAACTCAAGTAGAACCCGACCACAAACGTCAACAGGCCATACGTCGGCGTGACCAGATGAGCCATCCCGAAAATGACGTTGCTCCAGAAGCGGCCGATCCACGGTTCCAGTAAGCCGCGAAACAGCAGCTCTTCCGCGACGCCCGCCAGCAGGGCCATCAGGATCAGATCGAACCATTTCAGATTCGCCAGCGACGGGGCTAACTCGGTTGCCAGGAAACTCCGAATCCTGAGAAAGGGACCAACCGGAAACCGGTAGACCAACACGAACAACAGAAACAGCGGCAAGGCTCCGAGCAGTCCGCAGCCCAAGGCCCGCGCTTCCCACGTCAGTTTGGTGACGTCGTTGTCGACAGGATTGATCGACACCAGCCAACCTAGCCCCAATGCCAACAACGCCAAGCTTCCTTCGACAAGGCCGGCGAAGTTCAAGAATTGGCTGCGATCGTGGGGGTTGAACATCAGCGGCTCGCAAAGATTGCACGTCAGATGACTCAGGCCGCGCGGTGAAGCGTTTGCCGAACGATCTTCGGTCTCGGAACAGCGACCGGATCGACATGTTCCGTGTCGTTCGCGGCAATGCGGAACTGACGTCGATCAATCAGCGCCGCATGCGTCTCGGACAAAAGTTCTAACGCCACGCCCAATGCCAAGAACACACCGGACGAGAACCCCAGACCGCAGCAGACAAGTAACAGCGGCCACGCAAGGCTCGTCGCACCGCCCGTGAAGCCCACGATCGCTCCGATCAACAGCAGTGACGTCATCGCGATTAGGCCGAGGCTCATCCGGCCAAACAGATAAATCGGTCTCCCTTTGCAGGCCGTTTGAAACCAGAAGTGAGCGATATCCAGAAACACGTCGAGCGTGCGTCCCACTCCGTAATGGCTTTGCCCGGCAAACCGTGGCTCTGAGGCGACTGGAACCTCCGTGACCAATCCTCCCAGCACATGCACCAGCGCCGGCAGAAACCGGTGTTGCCCCGGCCACAGCCGTAACGAACGAGCCATCTCACCGCGCAAGCACTTGATACCTCCCATGTCGCGCACCTTGCAACCGGTCGCGCGTCGCAACATCCAGTTGGCGACGTGGCTGGGCATCAGCCGCAGCCAGCGGTTGACCTTTCGTTTCGTTCGCCAGCCGGAGACCAAGTCGAAGCCTTGCCGAGCCTTCTCAATCAGGTGCGGGATTTCTTCCGGCGGCTGTTCCAAGTCTCCGTCCAACATGACGACGAAGTCACCCGACGACTGCTGAAAGCCGGTATCCGTCGCCGTCGCTTGCCCGAAACTCCGACTGAGATGCACGACTTGCAACCGCGAATAAGTCGCCGCCACCTCATCGAGTAGCTCGCCCGTGCCGTCCGTCGAGCCGTCGTCAACCACGATGATCTCGTAATCATCCGTCAACAATCGCAGTACGACGTCTACTCGGCGTACGAATTCGCGTGCGCACAACCGCTCGTTGCACATCGGCGTGACCGTGCTGATCTCAACGTGCTGTCGACGCAGCGTCATCATCCTCGAACCTTTTGCGCGCGGAGACGGTGTCCATCCTTGGACACGTTGAAGATCACAGTTTGTCAGAATTCAGGCGAACAGGTCTAGTCGAAGTTCCGTCCGCACCACCAGCTTGTCGGTCTTTCCGAAACGGCCTAGAATCCCGCGCCGTTCGGCTAGGAGAGCCGGGATTTATTCGACATTTTCACGGTTTCTCGAACCGCAGGCTGACGCGGAATGAAACAAGTCGCCGTCCTGGGATCGACCGGCTCGATTGGCACCAACTGCCTCGACGTGCTGGCCGCGTTGCCAGACCGGTTGAGCCTGACGGGTATCTCAGCGCATCGACGCTGGCAGGAATTAGCCAAGCAATCGCGGCAGACGCAACCCCGCTTCGCCGTGATCGCGGACGAGTCGTTGCAGGGCGAAGTGCCTCGCGACGCCTTCTCGCCACGAACGGAAGTCCTGTTCGGCGAGTCGGGCATTGAGCGACTGGCGGCATTGGACGACGTGGATGTCGTCGTGAGCGCGATCGTCGGAGCGGCGGGCTTGCGCGGGACGTGGGTGGCGCTCGAACATGGCAAGACGATTGCCATCGCGAATAAGGAAACGCTCGTCATCGCCGGGCCGCTGGTGATGGATTTGGCGCGACGCACGGGAGCGACCTTGCTGCCGGTCGACAGCGAGCACAGTGCGATCTTTCAAGCGATGCAAGCGGGGCGTGCAAGCGAAGTGCGGCGCATCGTGCTCACATCGAGCGGCGGGCCGTTTCGCGGACGGTCGCTCGGCCAGTTGAAGAACGTCACGCCGCAAGACGCGCTCGCACATCCGACTTGGAACATGGGGCCGAAGATCACGATCGACTCGGCCACGATGATGAACAAGGCCCTTGAGGTGATCGAAGCCAAGTGGCTGTTCGGGCTGCGGGACGATCAGATCGAAGTCGTCGTGCATCCGCAGTCGGTGGTGCATTC
>CAZPUJ010000143.1:0-5923 GCA_964589725.1 uncultured Planctomycetaceae bacterium | reverse complement strand
GACGAGTCCGATGAACAAAGCCCCCCTCGCAATCGCAGTGCTAGTGACTTCCCTTGATCCAAGGGGTCAGAGGCGCTGCGCCTGGGGGCTCGGGGGAACTTCAAAATCCAACCGGACAAAACGTACAAATTCAACAGGCTGTTAGCGAGCGTGGCTACCGGCCAAATTCACAGATTAGCCAGCCGTGACTCGAATGGTGGCCATAGACGTCATGTCGAAATGGGAAATGCCGGAATCATCCCGCAAAAGAATGGAGGATGGGCACTCTTGCCCATCCTCCAAGAACAGAGCTCCCACTGCGAGCCAACTGGCATGTTTCAGCGTGACGTGGACTTTCGAAACACGGTCTCTCCTGCGACGATCGTGCGTTCCACTGACAGCCGAGCAATGTCCGTCTCCGGGCATGTCAGGTAATCTCGGTCGATCACGACGAGGTCTGCCAGCTTGCCGACTTCGAGCGTGCCGAGTTTACTCTCGTCGAAATTGAGATACGCTGGCCACTGCGTGACGGTCCGCAAGGCGTCGATTCGCGAGAGTGCTTGGTGCGGTCCGTGAATGTGATCTTCGAACGTCTTTCGCGTGACGGCGATCGACAACATCAGCAACGGGTTGAACGAATTCATCGCGTGGTCTGGATCGAGTCCGATCATGTGGTCCGCGTTCACCGCGACCGGGATGCCGCCGCGTACCCAGTCGCCCAAGCCAATGAATCGCGACGCCCATTCTGGTCCGTAGACCTGAGCCAGCGTGTCGGCGTCCTTGAAGTACAGATATCCCTGCGTATCGACACACACGCCGAGGTCGGCGCACTGGCGGACGATCTCCGGCGATGGGAAATAGGCGTGGATCAGCGTGAAACGCCGCTGACGAAGGTCGGGATGCTCGGCCGCGACTTGGCCCAACGCTTCGAGCACTCGGAGCGTCCCTTCGTCGCCGGTGACGTGGCAGCTCATTTGCCAGCCCAGTTTGTGAGCGGTTGCGAAGATCGTCCGCATCTCGCTGACGGAATAGAATTGCTCGCCACGATAGTCGGGATCGGACAGCCGATAAAAGGCGACTCGCTTCGGACCATAGGGCTCGGTCAGTCGCGTCGTGCCCCAATGAATGCCGCCGTCGATCGTGATCTTCAGCGGTCCGGCTTTGATCCAATCATCCCCTTCGCCCGGTTTGAGGCGGAGATTCGCGACAAACGTTTCGACCCCTTCGGCCGTCTTGGCTGAGAACCGGAACGTGCCGGTCACGCGAGTCGTCAGATGGCCGCGCGTCTGCAACTCGCGAAAGAGTCCGAGGCTGGCCGGATCGGTGGCTCGCTCGAAAATGCTGGTGATGCCGACTTGGTTGTACATCTGCAGAACCTTGACCAACGCAGCAAGCACATCGTCCCGCGAATGCTCGGGATTCTTTGGCGTGTGCTTGCGGATCGTCGCCGTGCCGCCACGCAGCAACAGCGGCTTACCGTCGTCGTCGCGCAGAACTTCGCCGTCATCGAGTTTGTTCTTTGGGTCAAGCAGCCCCAGCGTCTCGAAGCCTTGCGTGTTGAGCACCCACTTGTTCGACACCGAGTTGTAAAGCACCGGATGCGTCGTGCAGGCCGCGTCCAGTTCGGTGGGTGTCGGGAAGCGGCGTTCTTTGAACCGAGTGATCTCGTTGCGCGGCACCTCGATCCAACGACCGGCCGGCAAGTCGCGAGCTTGCTGCCGAATCCAGTCTTGCATCTCGGCGATGCTGGACAGCTCGACATAGGTCTGGTCCAACAGGCCTCGCGCGACGCCGACCGCGTGACAGTGTGACTCGATGAACCCCGGCAAAGCCATCTTGCCATTGAGGCGGATGACCTCTGTCTTCGCCCCGATGAACGGGTGCGCGTCGGCATTACTGCCAACCGCGATCAGCTTCCCGTCGCGCACCGCGAGCGCTTCGACGACCTGCTGTTGCCGGTCAAGCGTGACGATTTTCCCGTCCGTCAGCACCAAGTCCGCAGGCTCAGCGCCGAAAAGCGATGGTAAAGCCAAAATCCAAGTGGCCAGCCAGCTCACGCAGAGTATTCGTCGTGGTGACATGACTGTCCTTTCTGCCTGTGAAGTAATCGTCGATCGCGAACACTGTCGCTCACGCCGTCGAAATAACGGAAACATCTCGACAAATCACGCTTGCGGTTCCCCACGACTTCTTCTTCGCCAGCCAATTCACAGAGAACAGATCGGTAACTTTCCCTCTCCCACTGTCTCGGCCGAAACCTATCCGATGCTCGCGACCACTTTCGCGGCCAGTCCGTCGAGCTTGCTGGCGTAGTGCGCTGTCATCATCGGCGAAGAGTGACCGGCAAGCGCTTGAGCCGCCTCGATACCGAATTCATCACGCACGCGCGTCGCGACGTTATGCCGCAGCCAATGCGGCGTCCAGCGCGATAAGTTGAGTTGTTCGCATGCTCGCGAAATCGCATGGCGGTAACTGTCCCCTCGAAGCGGAAACAGCCTCGCGTCAGGATCGGCGGCGAGGTATTTCCGTAGGATCACCTGAGCTTTCGGCCCGAACACCAGCTTGCGGCTTTTGCCACAATGCTGCGTCTTGTGCTCGCGAAGTTCGGCGGTCCAAATATCCCCGGACCGATCCATCATTCGGCCTGTCAGCATCAGCAACTCGCCTGGCCGCGCCCCAGTGAGCAACTGCAAGTCGATTAAATCGCAGCACCGCTCCGACACCAGTTTCTTAACGGCGTCGATGTACTCTTGAGGCACTGCCTCACGGGGAGAATTATCGGGAGCTTTCGTTCGACCGACCAACAGCGGCGATACTGCTTCCAACTTTTGCAGGACCGTCGCGTCCTTCAGCAGCTCGTTCTCGACCGCAAATCGAAACACGCGGCGAATGCGTCCCACTTCGGCGTTGATCGTGCCGCGAGTCCAACCCTTCGCCACCATCGCGTCTCGCACGGCCTTCAAGGCCAGCGGCCCGAATTGCTCAACCGGCGTCGTGCCAAACAATTCTTTCAATGGCTCAATCGCGAGCGTCAACAGATCGTACTCACTGGTCAGATTGCCGTTCTTGCGGTAGTGCTGTTCGGCGTGTTGCAGGAATAACACGCACAACTCGCTGATCGACAGTCCGCCATCGTTGAGCTTGTTCTGTGACTTTCGGCGGGTCGCGTTCTTGATGTCGAGCGTCGCTCCAGTGACGATTTTCGTGAGCAACTCGGCATAGCGTTGTCGAGACTCCGGCGACTCGAATGTGCCGAGATAGATCTCCCGTCCCTGCCATCGGACGCGGGCCTGTCCGCTCGGCTTGTGGTGACGGTAAACGGGTAGTTTCTGCTTTGATTTCTTGGACGGAACCCCTGCCATCGCGCGGCTCCTCGACAATGGCGGGTAATCACTACCCGCGTCATCAGGTTTTCACGGCCGCACTGGCGAACGCCAGCAGGTTACGTAACTCGTTTCAGATTTTGGAATTGTTGAAAAATCGGGCTGTCGGGATTTGAGCCCACGACCTCTTGCACCACAAGCAAGCCATTTGGAAGGAGCGAGCAACGCTCCGAAGACTTACCCACAAAGAAGTTCCGTTTACAACTCCAGCTAACTAAGGCATTCTAAGTCTTCCATTTTCTATTGGCAATTCCACTGCGTTTTCTGCCATCGCTGCAACAGTTGCTGCAAGTCGACCGCGTTCGGCAGGACGTGCCTTGTCGGCAGACGATCGGCACGGTGCTCAACCGCTTGGGCTATCGGCTGCGGTCGGTCCTCAAGACCAAGCCTCAAAAAAAGTGCCGGAAACCGACGCCATCTTCGCGCATGTCGCGGCGGCGCGTGAACGAGCAGCAGCTGATCCGTTCTGTCTGAGGACCTCGATCGACACCAAGGCCAAGATGAGAATCGGCCTGTTCTCGCGTCGGGGAAAGTCGCGTCTGCCGAAACCGGCCGCCGATCACGACATGCATCCCGACGCGATCCTGGTTCCGTTTGGCGTGCTGGAGGTGTCGCGCGGTGCCGAGAAGATCCAGCAGCTCAACGTGCTCTTCGGACATTCACGCAAGACGGCCGACTTCATCGTGGACGGGCTGAAGCTGTGGTGGTTGTCGCGTCGCGAGCATCACCAGGGTGTGCGGCGACTGATGATCGAATTGGATAACGGCCCGGCGATCAGTAGTGCGCGGACGCAGTTCTTGAAGCGCCTGGTGGAATTCGCAGATGAGACCGGGTTGGAAATCGAACTCGTATACCTTCCGCCATACCACAGTGAATACAACCCGATCGAACGGGGTTGGGGAGTCCTGGAACAGCACTGGAATGGTGCGATACTCGACGCGATCGAGACGGCGTTGGAGTGGGCTCGCACAATGATCTGGCGCGGAGTGAAGTCACTCGTTGACGAGATCAAGACAACTTACAAGCGCGGTGTGAAGCTGACCCGCACTGCCGTGCGTCCGATCTTCGAAAGACTCCAACGCGACTCAGTCCTACCCAAGTGGAGCCTCGTGATCTCACCCAAATCTGGGTAGGTTGTTTTCAAGCGGCTGCCTCATATCAAACATGTCCATGTGACTGGGTCCGCCGAGCAGGTTGAACAGGATGACCGACTTTGCCCGCGCCGGTCGTCGCTCGATTCATTTTCCACGGTTCTGTTGGGCGGCCCGCAACAATTTGGGCATCCTGAGGCCGAAGAGCGACGGTCCGCCGGCTCGCGAGATCTCTCGACGATTCAATCCGTCACACAGGGCGCTAGCGCCTCCAAACAAGTATTTCATCAGGTCGCGACGCGCCCACGCCCGCGGCAGGTCACTGGTTGGTTGCTGTCTCATTCTGCGTTCTCCAGTTGAATCGGAAATCTTCGTGCGTGTATGAAGCGACCGAAAACAACCCGGATCACTCGGCCGTGTAGTCCGTGACTTTCAAGTCGGACAACTGCTGTTTGAGCCGATCGACGGCTGTTGGTTTGAGTTTCAGGTCCGTGATATACAAAGTTCTGAGATGCTTCAGTCCTGATAAATGCTCCAGCCCGGCGCTCGTAATCTGAGTGCCGTAGATGTTGAGCACTCGCAGTTCGAGCAGGCCCTTGACGTGAGCCAGTCCGGCGTCGCTGATGGAGCACTTTGCGATGAACAGTCGTTCGAGGCCCGTCAGTCCTTTGAGCTGGGGCATCCCGGCATCGGTCACCTTCGTTGCAGTGAGGTGCAGTTCCTTGAGTGTCGCGACGTCCTGAAGCTGCATGATCTCCCCGTCGCCGAATGACGTTCCCGCGACGTTGATCGCAAGCACGTTCCCCATGTCGTCAACGACGGCAGCGTCCAGCGCGACCAGTGCTGCTGTGAGCGGTCGTTGTTGTTCGCTCGTGAAGAGACGCACGACTCCGCTCAGCGTGATTTGCGATCCGGCGATCGACAGCTTGCGCAAGCGGGTCAGTCGTTTCAGGTGCGACAACCCCGCATCGCTCACGATGGTCCCGGTCAGATTCAGTTCTTCGCGATCGGTGAGTTCGGCGAAGTGTGCGAGGCCGGCATCCAAAATCGACGCGCCGTTGAGGTCCAGTCGGACGAGATTCTTGAAGGCGGCGACATGAGCGAGTCCGGCATTGTCAAACCGCGAATCTCGCGCGATCAACGTGTGCAACTGAGTGAGCGATGTCAAACGAGCCAACACCGCCGAGGTCGCTCCCCCCGGTAGCGTCAGGGATCGCAATCGTGTCAGCTTTCTGAGTTCAACGAGATGCTCATCGGCGATCGATGTCAGTTCGAGGTCGAGCAATTCTAAGTCCGGCAGCGCCGCGAGGTGCTTCAAGCCAGGACCACGAACGCTGGTTTCTGAGAGCCGCAATGTCCGCAGTTGCTTGAGCGCTGCAAGGTGTTCCAAGCTGACATCGGTTACGGCACAGCGGCTCAGCGTGAGACTGCGAAGACCACGCAGAGATGTAAGTCGCTCAATTCCTCGAT
>CAZPUJ010000142.1:0-8657 GCA_964589725.1 uncultured Planctomycetaceae bacterium | reverse complement strand
GCAGTCGTTCGACGAACTGGAAGGCCACGCGAAGCGCGACGTGGTCTACGCGCATTTGTTCCAGCGGCCAGAGAAGTATCGCGGACAATTGATCCGTCTTCGTCTGCACGTGCGACGGATCGTGAAACACGATGACGTTCCGGCAAACACAGCCGACGTTGGAGATATCTTTGAGCTGTGGGGATCCACCGATGAGTCGAAATCGCAACCCTACGGAGTGATCTGCCCCGAAATACCCGACTGGTTCAGGACCGGCGGTGATGTCGAGGAAGAATGCGTCTTTGTCGGATATTTCTTCAAGCGCATGGCCCATGACGCGCTCAATACCCAGCGGGCGTCACCCATTCTGATCGGGCGCCTCCGTCCGATTTCCATTCCGACATCCACGAAACGTAATCCCGCCAGGACGTCGACACTCGATATTCTTGTAGTCACAAGCGTCCTGGGAATCCTGGCCTTCGGCGTCTGGCGACTGCTCACGATTCGCCGCCGCGCCCAAAGGGCCGCCAGCGCTTCGTCGCAGCGTGAGGATGTGATCGAATCATGGCTCCGCGAACCGGCCACCGGTGGCGAGGTCTCCGTGCCGGTCTCCGTCACGAATCTGACGGCTGAGTCGAAAGACTCCTCCACCATGAACAGCCAGGAGCCAGGAACTTCGGATTTCGGAATGGGCCGGCCTGATGGTTGTTCCTGAATGCCGCAGGATTTGGACTATTCCGAATAATCGAAAATGCCTGACCTCGATCGATGGGAGAATCCGTATGTGTCACATTCTGCTGAGTTTCGTCGGTTTCGCGACCTCATTGCTGCTCGGCGAATTCTGCGAGAACCGACTCAGGAAACTGGACCTCGTCGGGCAGCAGGCTGCGGAACTGGAATTGACGGATCTGTCGGGAAAACAGGTGTCGGTGCTAGCGGCTCGTGGGGGAGTGCTGTTGATCGACTTCTGGGCGACGAATTGTCCGCCATGTTTGGCAGAGTTCCCAAAGCTCAAGCAGTTGTATGCCGACTATCACCAGAAGGGGCTTGATGTGATGAAGGAAAAGGGACCGCAGCCATGAAGCCGGTCGAACATGCAGTACGGACTCACGACGGCATCGAACTGCTCGTCCGCCGTTACGTTCCCGCGGAGGCGACCGACGACGCTCGGACGCTGGTCATCGTTCACGGAGCGAGCGAGCATGGCGCACGCTATGATCACGTTGCTCAACTCTTCGCCACCTACGGCTGGTCGGTGCTCGTCGGCGACAACCGAGGCCACGGGCGCTCTGGCGGAGTCGCGATGCATGTCCGCCGCTTCGAGGATTACCTCCGCGACCTCGATTCCGTTTGGCAATACTTCGAACTGCGGCCAACTCGCACGGCGATGCTCGGCCACAGCTTCGGCAGTTTGATTTGCGCCCGCTTCGCGGAAACGAGGCCCGACAAACTGGCCGCCTTGGTGATGATGGCTCCGCTGCTGCGACTAAAAGTGCCGGTGAACCCGCTGGTCATCGGCTGGGGCAAGCTGGTTTCGTTCCTCGCACCAATGGTCCGATTCGAAAGTCGAGTTGATCCCAAACTCACGACGCGCGATCCCGTCAGGCTGGCCGAACGGGAAGTCGATGCCTCGATTCATCGCACCGTCACCTGTGGCTGGTTCTTCGAAATGAAAGCCGCCTTGCGAGACGTTCGGGACGATGTCGCTGCGCTGCGGGTACCACTGCTGATGCTGCAAGGCGGAGCAGATCAGGTCGTCGATCCCGAATGCGTCCGGCCGTGGCTCGACACGGTCCCGTCGTCGGATAAAGAACTGATGTGGCTCCCGGACCACTTCCACGAACTGCACAATGAACCGGACTGGCACTCGACGATGTTGCAAGTCGTCAGTTGGCTGGACGAGCGGCTGAAGCCAAAACCCGCACGGTCACAACGCGGCGAATGCACGCTGTCATAGCGTTTAGGTGAGCGGGGCGGCGTCAGCCCCCCGGTGCATTTGCCGCAGGACCGGGGGGCTGACGCCGCCCCGCTCGCCTGTCGCATTCCTAGCCGCGCGGGGTATAGGTTCGTGCGAATTCAACTACGCCACCCGCTGCAGCTCAAACAGTTGATAGTGCAGCCCGGGCGTCATGATTTCGTGGCCTTCATGGTCTCGCATCGTCACGTGGAAACCGCGCTCGCGGGCAAGGTACCAGAACTGGTGAGCGACATTGCGGCCACCGTCGGCGAGCCAGCAAGTGCCGCGCGGTTCCAACATCACCTCCAACAAATCGAGGATTGGCAGCAGATTGCGTTGCTCGTACAGCAAATCACAGCCGAAAATGATCGGAAATGTCGTCTTCGGTGGCCGTCGCCAGTCGAGCTCGAAGGCCTCAAATCTCTCCTCATTCCCTTCCAAGAACCCATTGATCCGCGCGTTGTACCGAGCGACCGCCGTCGCCTTCGGTTCATAGTCGGTCATCGCGACGCGATGTCCTTTCGCCAATGCCGCGATCCCGACCAACCCCAAGCCGCAGCCGAGCTCAATCACTCGCGAACCTACCGGCCAATCGGCCAGGAGCACCGCCTTCGCCATGTGAATCGCCGCCGGCCAGAGGTACGCCCAATACGGCATGTAGTCGTCTTGGCCGTTCGCAACTCGCACACCCGGATCATCGAGCAACGCATCCGGCCGAGCCGGCACCGCCAGCCTAAAGACTCGACCCGCGATCGAATACTGCCGCTCGACCCAACCGCACGGCGACGGCGGCAAGTCGGCCGAATCAACACACGGCAGCCACACGCCGTCACGTTCCGGAACGATCTCGCGCCGCATGGCGGCTGCATCGATTTCCATAGTGACGATTTCCCGGCGGAATGCCGCACGACTTGTGGCGTGTCATGCTGAGTGCGGCAGATCCACCGCCGACGATTGGTTTCAACGGCTGTTAAAGCCCGATCAGATGAGCCCGATCAGACGAGACTGCCATCGGACGGAACAAAAATCCACAAGAGGATGTACGGGATCAGCCCCACGCCATACGCAAATAGCAGCAGACAGAAGCCAAGACGCCAGGCCCAAGAAGGCACCGGGGTTTGAGCTGCCAAACCACCACACACTCCTCCCAGCCACTTGTCACGGCTGGAGCGCGTGAACTTGCGCAAAATATTGTCGCTGCCCAGAGACGCCGCCGGCAGTCCGCTGAGAACCAATGCCTTGGCTCTGGCGAATTCCTCCTCGTTGAGCGCACCACTGGCACGCAAGCCTTCCAGCTTCGCAAGTTCATCCGCGATGCTCATTAGGCACCACCTCTCCAGCGTTGGCCAACAGGCACGGGACGCAAGCATTGACCGGCCGCGAGTGGCTTATTTCGACACAAGAGCACTTTGCCGAAACGCGGCTGGTTTGTCCAATCGGAGCGGTAGAATCACGGGCCGTCACCAACGCTCGCGAGGAACCGTAATGCCGGAACCTTTCGCCGAACCACAAACACTCGCCGACCTCTTGCAAGAACTGGGAGACATCAGCCCCAGCCGCATCCGTCTGCGCCCCGCTCCGGGGCGTGCGACCGAGAAGGACGTCATTCGCATCGAGGCGCAAGAAAACCGGCTGTACGAACTCGTTGACGGTGTGCTGGTGGAGTTTGAGGCTGGCTGCCGTTTGGCGTGGATCATCGATCCCAAGACTCGCACCGCCGACGTGTACACAGCCTCCGACGAATGCCGCCACCTCCGTCCGAGCCAATCCCTGGACGGCGGCGACGTCCTGCCTGGATTCAAACTCTCGCTCAAGGATCTGTTCGCCAGCACCCGCCGACGATCACCACGGCGCTCATGATAGGGCTGTACGTGACACGAAATCGCCGTCGCGGCAGCATGGGCCTTCGCATCGCCGCCATCATGATTGCCAACCACGTGACACTGGTAGCGTCCAACCTCCGCGACTTCGCCGTGATCGACGACTTGTGAGTAGAAGCTTGGACTGCGGAATATAGCAACCTCGTTGTTTCTCTTGCGAGATGCAGCGCGGCAGTCTCCAGGTCGTTTTTATTTCAGGAAGCCACCATGACGCGGTCCAAATTGTCGGTCGAAATATTGTGGCTGGCTGGCTGCGCCATCGGAGACAGTGCTGGATGTGGAGCGAACGGACCGCCGAACGGCCAAGCGAAGCTGCGGCCTGCCCGCCCGGCGGGTTAGAGGTCAGCATCAGCGAATAGTCAGGCCGATGGTGCTACATTCATTCTTTGCCGACTACAAAATAAGGACGAAACTTTTCGAGTTTCTCGGGGCCGATTCTCTTTATTTTGAGCAACTCATCTATGGTTTTATAGGGACGACCGGCCAGAATGTTTTCAGCGAGAACAGGACCGATTCCTCTGATAGATTGAAGTTCTTTTTTACTGGCAGTGTTAAGGTCAAGCAAGCTTTCGGGGGATGGGGCTTTTTTTGCTTTACTTTGTAATTCGTCTAATTCCTGATCTTCACAACGTTGCTTCGCACGAAGCTCAGCAATCCGATCTGGATCACTCTCCGACCAGATGCCAACATGTTTCAACATGGCCGAAATCTCAACATCCCGAAGTCTTGCAATCGCTTCATCACGTGATATTTCATCGGGTGTTTCCCGACCGATGCCCCGCGTACGAGCAAGACCCTTTTTAACGAGCAGACTCGCCAAATCGTCCCCGTTGGAGGTCGTGATGAATCCATAGACACGGCCTTTGACCGTCCTCCCCCCCGCACTTGCAAAGGCGGTATGAATAGTAAAAGGTTTACGAAGGACGTGCTCAGAAAAAGTCTTCGCATCGTTACCGAAATGACTCATCCGAGCTGGGTCAGACAATCCAAAATATCGTGCTTGCTCCCGTACCCGTTGTGCATCGTTTTTGGAACTGGTGGAGTTTTCAGGGCAGTCAACAAAATAGAGTCTAATAATATGAGGAGGTTGTCCATCCGCTTCCACAAGAAAACTGTCTCCATCATTCAATGGATCGTTTACCAATTTCGCATTGGAGAACATCTGCAGGTCAGCGGCAAATGATGGAAGAATGCTTCCAAACATCAGCACTGTTGTTACGAATAAACGTCTGATTGTCGATTGAATATATCTTTTCATAACGTAGCCTTATAGGATAACACTCGAGCATCTGGAACACGGGATATCGCAGTGATGCGTGCGTTGGGTCGCCTGCTCGGATTATGGACCAAAGTGTCGTCGTGATCGGACGTTGTCAAGTCTCACGATTCTTCGAAGTGGCCTCAATCCAGCGTGAACTCTTTGAGGTACGACTCCAACGTCTGCTCGGCCGCGTTGGGTTGGTCTTTCTTGAGTAGCACGAAGCGTTCGAGGACCAGAGCGTCCATGTTCGTGGCCAGGAAGCAGCGGTAGGCGTGTTCGTGGTTCAGGACAATTGGCTCACCGCGGACGTTGAAACTGGTGTTGATGAGGACCGGGCTGCCGGTCTGAGCCTCGAACGCTTTGAGCAAGCGGTAGTAGCGGCCGTGACGCTCGGCATCGACGGTTTGGATGCGGGCCGAGTAATCGACGTGAGTCACCGCCGGGATGCACGAACGCAGCTCTTTGAGCTTGTCGATGCCGGTCAGCTTCGGAGCGTCGGCCGGCCGCTGCGTGCGTTTTGACTCGCGGACATCGGCGACGAGCAGCATGTACGGCGACGGCTCGCACGGACGAGTTTCAAAGAACTCGTCGACACGCTCTTCCAACACCGATGGAGCGAACGGGCGGAACGACTCGCGAAATTTGATCCGCACGTTCATGGCTGACTGCATTTGTGGGCTGCGTGCATCGCCCAAGATGCTGCGGCTGCCGAGTGCTCGCGGACCGAACTCCATGCGGCCTTGCACCCAGCCGACAACGTTCTCTCTGGCGATGAGGTCGGCGACGTATCGGCAGAGTTCGTCGTCGTTGTCGAAGACGCGGTAATTCGATCCTTTCGCGTCGAGGAATCGGCGAATCTCGTCTTCGGAACATCGCGGCCCAAGCAGCGAACCATGTTGCGAATCTATGGCGAGCGGGGGGCGTAAGCCCCCTGATGCGTTCGATCGCGCGCCCACGCTCGGTTCTGATTCGTAAGCATCAGGGGCCTGACGGCCCCCGCTCGCCAGCACGCGCGGCTTGCCCAGCAACTGATGCCACACGAACAGCGCGGCTCCGAGTGCGCCGCCCGCGTCGCCGGCGGCGGGTTGAATCCAGAGGTCTTCAAATGGACCTTCACGCAAGATGACTCCGTTGGCCACACAGTTCAAAGCGACGCCACCCGCGAGGCATAGCTTCTTTTGGCCCGTCAGAGCATGAGCGTGCCGAGCCATGCGCAACAAAATCTCTTCGGTCACGACTTGAATCGACGCGGCGAGGTCCATCTCGCGCGGCGTCAGCGGAGACTCCGGCCGCCGCGGCGGGCCGCCGAAGAGCGTCTCGAACTTGCGAGACGTCATCGTCAAACCTTGGCAATAGTTGAAATACGACTGGTCCATACGGAACGAACCGTCGGCCTTCAGGTCGATGAGCCGCTCGCGAATGAGGTCCGCGTACTTCGGCTCGCCGTACGGAGCCAAGCCCATCAGTTTGTATTCGCCGGAGTTCACCTTGAACCCACAGAAGTACGTGAAGGCCGAGTACAACAATCCCAGCGAATGCGGAAAGTGCAGCTCGTGAGTCAGCCGCACGCGGTTGCCGTCGCCGACGCCAATGCTGGCCGTCGCCCACTCGCCGACGCCATCCACAGTCAGCACGGCAGCTTGCTCGAACGGAGACGGAAAGAACGCGCTGGCCGCGTGCGATTGATGATGCTCGGTGAACACAAACCGCTTGCCGTAGCCCGGCACGCCACGCCGCAACGCTTTCGTCAGGTATAGCTTTTCTTTGAGCCACACCGGCATCGCTTTGACGAACGAGCCGAAGCCATTCGGCGCGAAACCGAGATATGTCTCCAACAGTCGATCGAACTTCAGCAACGGCTTGTCGTAGAACACGACGTAATCGAGTTGCTCCGTCGTCAGCCGTGCTTCCCGCAGGCAGTATTCGACAGCCAACTTCGGAAATCGCTCGTCGTGCTTCTTGCGAGAAAACCGTTCTTCTTGAGCCGCTGCCACGATCTCGCCGTCCATGACGACACACGCGGCCGAATCGTGATAGAAGGCTGAGATGCCGAGAATGCTGGTCATGAATCGCGCTCGTTTGGCGTCGTGCCAAGTTGACTGACAACCCTCCGTCGTTGGTCAGTCCGAATGGGAGCGATACTCTAGTGAGTGTCATTGTCAACTTCACCAAAGCCCAACACTTCGATGTGTGTTGGCTCAGCGTGAATTGGAATTTTGGCTGGTTGGCGTTAGCGAGTGAGTGATGTCGTCATGCCGTGTTGAGTGTGGCCTCGTGCCACACAGGTTTTTCGCTTTGGTGTGGATATGAAGAGTTGATGTGGCCGAGCCGGAAGTCGTCCGGACCGGCCTTCACACCAACCCCTGGTACGGTGCTCCGGTTGCACCTCTGCAGAGCCGTATCCTCCGCTCAGGTCAGGGCGTCGTTGTAGCCCGAAGCCGATCATCCGGCGACCTCCCGTGCGGCGGGGCCGGCTTGATACCGCCGCCCGCGAGCCAGATCGTGAAGCAGCGCGGATGATGATCACGGCCGTAATCATCGGCTGTCAGCTTGCCTTGGCAGTAAACCCTGCGGCCGAACTCACCGCCCCAGACAACCAGCGTGTCGTCGAGCAAGCCGCGCTGTTTGAGATCGAGAATCAGCGCGGCCGAAGCTTGATCGGTGTCGTGGCATTGACCTCGAATCGCCTTCGGCAAGGTCAGGTGCTGGTCCCAGCCGCGATGGACGAGTTGGATGAACCGCACGCCGCGCTCGGTCAGTCGTCGAGCCAGCAAGCAATTTTGGCAGCAAACGTGCCGGGCTTTCGAGACTCCACGCGGTACAACTCGAAGGTGTGTTCCGATTCGCTCGAGGCGTCGGTCAGTTCGGGGACCGACGTTTGTATCCGATAGGCCAGCTCTCTCCAGAATCTGACGTCGATTCCGCAGGTTCATGATTTAAGCGGGTGCGTCATCGAACATCTCCTCTGTCATTATCAAGCCAAGCGAACAAAGCGAATTGCCACTCTGTCGCGGTTCTGGCCTGACTGCAAGAGGACAGGCCAACCCCAAGCCACCGAATTCCAGAACCCACTCCGTAGAACTACTAGGCTGACATCATCACAGCTTGAGGTTTGCCAAGTTGCAATGATCTAATCTGTCGTCCCGACAACGCTCGTTGGCGATCACCTTGATCGTCTGGGAGAAACTGCGATGCGAGTTCTTTGCCCACACTGCCGCTGTCGCCTGGAGATTTTACCAGACCAATCCGTAGCGGAAGTTGTCTGTCCGTCTTGTGGCAGTAGTTTAGAGGGCATCAACGAAACCCTTATCTCAGTCAAACCCGAAACGCGCCTGCTAGGCCGTTTCGAACTCATTGAGCGTGTGGGGCGTGGTTATTTCGGCGAAGTCTGGAAAGCGCGCGACACAGATCTGCGGCAAACGGTTGCAATCAAGTTGCCTCGAACTCAAGACCTGAGCGAAGAGTACCGTGAACGATTCCTGCGCGAGGCGCGAACGACGGCACAACTGCGGCATGAAAACATCGTGCGCGTGCTGGAAGTTGGGCGTGATGAGGGGACGCTCTTCATTGTCAGCGACTT
>CAZPUJ010000141.1:0-21091 GCA_964589725.1 uncultured Planctomycetaceae bacterium | reverse complement strand
GGGGGGCTGACGCCGCCCCGCTCGCCGGTTTTTCACAGCCGCTCCGCGTGATGAACCGGCCGTGTATTCAACATGAATCGCGGAGAGCCCGATTTTCGATTGAACCCGCAGTCCGCATTCTCAATCAAAAATCAAAAATCGGCGCAAGAAAACGACGCAATTACGGATAACGATATAAGAGGTGCTTCCGATGGCATACGACGTCTTCGGCGTGGGCAATTCGCTGGTGGACATTCAAGCCCGCGTCGACGACCGGTTCTTGGAACTGGTCGATTTTCCCAAGGGGCTCATGACGCTCGTCGATGAGCCGGCGCAGCAGCGAGTGCTCGAACAACTCGACGGCCGTTCGACGAGTCGTTGTGCGGGAGGTTCGGCAGCGAACACGGTGATGGGCGTCGTCGACTTTGGTGGCAAAGCGGCATACGCCGGCAAGGTCGGACGCGATCAACTCGGCGAATTTTTCCTCAGCGACATGCGCGAGCGCGGCGTGCGGATCGAAGTCCCGCCGACGGACGGACAGACCGGCACGTGCGTCGTGCTGATCACGCAAGACGCTCAGCGGACGATGCTGACGAACTTGGGCGTCTCGGCAACGCTCGGCCCCGATGACATCGACGAGGCGGAGATTCGCAAGGCCAAGTACGTGTACGTCGAAGGCTACTTGTTCACCGGCGAAGGCCCGCGAGCCGCCGCGCTCAAGGCCATGGAGATCGCGACAGCCAACCGCGTCAAAGTCGCCTTTACAGTCTCAGACCCGTTTCTGATCGGTCTGTTTCGCGACCGCTTCTGGCAGTTGATCGAAGAGCACGTCGATCTGCTGTTCTGTAACCTCGAAGAAGCTCGCAGCCTAGTCGGCAAAGAAGACCCGATCGAGTGCGCGAGCCTCATCCACAAGCACGCAGAAAACGTCGCGCTGACGCTCGGTAAGAACGGCTCGATGCTGATGCACCAGGGCGAAGTCATCCCCATTGAAGGCGTTCCGACGCACGCGATCGACACCACCGGAGCCGGTGATATGTACGCCGCGGGCGTGCTGTATGGCATCACGAACGGCCTGACCTGGGCACAGAGCGGCCACCTCGCCTCGCGCGCCGCCGCGCGGATCGTCAGCCAATTGGGAGCTCGCTTGCAGCAGCGGTTCACCCGTGTTGAGATTGAGAACTTGTTGAAGTGATATGCACTCGCGCCACCTGACGCCGTATTTCAAATGTCTGACTTGAGGAGATTCAATTCATGCGCCCTTCTGGAATGCTGCTCGCTGCGGTGTTGACGCTGTCAGCAATCGTCGGAATCGTAGGTGCCGACGAGGACACTTTCGTCCCAATGTTCAACGGCCGCGACTTGTCCGGATGGGTGATCGTCAACGTCGCGCCGAACACGTTCACCGCGAAAGACGGGATGATCGTCAGTACGGGTGTCCCGACCGGTGTCATTCGGACGGAGCGGCAGTACGAGAACTTCATCCTCGAACTCGAATGGCGGCACATGAAACCTGGCGGCAACGCCGGCGTGTTCGTTTGGGGTGATCCGATGACGGCTCCAGGGACGCCGTTCGCGCGTGGCATCGAGGTCCAAGTGCTCGACGGCCGCGAGTCAGAAACCTACACCAGCCACGGCGACGTGTTCGCCATTCACGGCGCGACGATGAAGCCGGATCGCCCGCATCCGAAAGGTTGGGAGCGATGCCTTCCCAGCGAGAAACGAGCGAAGCCGTCGCCGGAATGGAACCATTACCGCGTCGAATGCAAAGATGGCGTCATCAAGCTGGCGGTCAACGGCAAGGTCGTGTCGGGCGGCACCGCGTGCAAGCCGCGCAAGGGTTACTTGTGCCTCGAATCGGAAGGCTCGGAGTGCCACTTTCGCAACGTGCGGATCAAGGAATTTCCGTCATCGTCATCGAATCCGCCAGAGAGCGAGACAACTCCGTTGGCCACGGGATTTCAGTCGCTCTACACCGGCCTTGATCTTTCGAATTGGAAAGATGATCCCGGCCATCAAGGGCACTGGAAGCCGACGGATTGGGTTCTGAGCTACGACGGCAAGAGCGAGGCCAAGGAACAAGACTTGTGGTCCGCGAAGGACTATGGCGACTTCGAGATGATTTGCGACTGGCGTTTTACCGAGAAGCCGAAGAAGTCCAAGCGGCCTGTCATTCACCCCAACGGCGACGAAGGTCCGGAGGAAGAAGAATTCGACGACGCGGGCGACAGCGGAATTTACTTGCGCGGCAACAACAAGAGTCAGGTCAACATCTGGTGCCGTCCGATTGGCTCCGGCGAGGTGCGCGGCTATCGAGTCGACAAGTCCATGCCGGCCGACGTGCGCGAAGCGGTAACGCCGAAGATTCTCGCGGACAAACCGATCGGTCAATGGAACCGTTTCGTCATCACGATGAAGGGAGACCGCGTGACGGTCGTCTTGAACGGCCAAAAGGTCATCGACCACGCGCAGTTGCCGGGCGTGCCGGCGCGCGGCCCGATCGCCTTGCAGCATCACGGCGATCCAATCCAGTTCGCGAACATCTTCATTCGCGAGTTGAAGTGAGACAGCTCTACGCTGGCGGCGGGCTGGATTCGTTCGGCGGCAGCGGACTGGATTCGTTCGGCTCGAACTGCGGCGGCTCGAACTTGGGCGCGGTCGTTTCCGCAGGGCGGTTTTCCGCGGCCGGACGATTGTACGAACGCGACGACGTCGAACTCGATGCGTTGTCCGCATCGTCTTCAATGCCCTTGACACCCTTTTTGAATTCCGTGATCCCTTGACCCAGGCTGCGCGCCACCTCGGGGAGCCGCTTGCCGAAAAGCAGCAGAGCGATGACGCCGACGATCAACATTTCCATCGGACCGATACCGAACATGGCAACCTCCAAATCCCCTTGGCGACCTCGCTGACAACCCGGCCATCGATCTTTCACCGACGTCACATGGCCAGCGCGGTCGCACGAACAAGCTTCAACACTTCAATGACGATCAACAACTCCATCCGAGACGGGATAAACGACAAACATGGTGGCTTTCCGGAGAACACTGCGAATGATCCAGTCGCCTCACCGCTGAGCCGGGGGATCCTCATCCGTCTTGTCATTGACCCCCTTTTTGAACTCGGTGACGCTTTTGCCTAGCGAACGCATGAGGTCCGGCAGTCGTCTGCCAAACAGCAGCAACGCCACTACCAGCACGATCATGATCTCGACGGGACCTACGCCAAGAGCCAACAACATGGAAGTTCTCCGACCAAGAAAACCAACTCGTCCAAGACGCCTCATCCAAAGACGAGCGACGATCACCAGGACGGAGCGAGTAGACGCGGATCGCGGGAGGCAAGCTCAGGCGAACCCCAGGGCGAACATCCCGAACAGCCGCGAAGGATCATCGTTCGGTTTTGGATGTCCACTCGGTTCGCCCGCTGGGAAGAGCAGGTGGCGTGAGCGGTTTCAGAGATTCTAAGCCAGGACTTGCCTCTGTCAACTTTCATCGTCCAATGCGAGGTATCGCCCGCCGCCCGGACTTACTTCCGAGGCTCGCCAATCGCGGCGCTGAAATTCAGAGTAAAACTTGCGGCCATGGCCTCGTTGGGGGATGCACGACACACTTTGTGAATTTGTTCAGGCGGTGATTTGGCTGCGTCGCTTGTAGTTTCTCGTGCCGTTGGCATGGCGAGGGCGTTGGTGTATCGCCGAGCCTTGATTGTTTTCGCCCGGATGCCACAAAACTTGATTGGAGTATGAAGATGAAACGAGTTGCCGGACTATTGCTTCTGTTGTGCGTGACTACCTTTGCGGCATACGCCGATGACGATTATAAGCCACAAACACCACGGCTCGCTCAGGCTGACTCCACTGAAGGCAAGCTGCGCGTGGTCTCGCCCGAGGGAGTCGAGTACCTCAAGAAACTTCGGCAGCGGACTCCTTTTGGCAGCAACGGGTTTGACCTGAACGCGCTGCGGGCGGGAATGGGCTCGCGTCGTGAGCCCACAATCAAGGACGTCAAGTTGCTGCGCACTAAGGTCGGAGAGATTCCTTGCGAATGGGTGCTGGCTCCAGGAGCCGACCCTGATCTGCGACTTCTGTATCTGCATGGCGGCGGATTTGTTTCGGGGTCCGGCGGCTTCTATCTCCCGCTGGCTTCGCATCTCTCGGCGGCGGCTAAGTGCGCGGTGCTTCTGCCTGATTACCGACTGGCTCCGGAACATCGTTTTCCAGCCGGGCTTAATGATTGCGTCCAGGCTCACGAGTGGATGACCGCGAATGGTCCGGCTGGACCCGCGCGCGCTCGTGCGACGTTTGTCGCCGGAGATTCGGCCGGCGGTAATCTAACACTGGCAACGTTGCTCGCTCTCCGAGACCGCCGGCTGACGCTTCCGGCAGGAGGCATCTCAATCTCCGCAACGACCGACTTGACGCTCGCGAGCGACTCCCTGAAGACGACATACGATCCCATCATCAGCGCCAAAACCATGCCCGTGTTTCGAGAGCATTACCTCGGAGACATCGAACCCAATCACCCACTCGCTTCACCCGTCTTCGGCGACTATCGAGGTCTTCCTCCGTTGCTCATTCAAGTAGGTGAACACGAGATGCTTCACGACGATAGCCTCCGTGTGGCCAAGAAGGCTCAAGCAGACGGCATTCGGGTGCAGCTTGAAGATTGGCCGGGCATGTTTCACGTATTCCAATCGCACGAGCCGCTGCTACCCGAGGCTCGCGAGGCCATCGACCACATTGCGGACTTCATGCGGTCATCGGCCAAGTGAAGTTGATTACAGAAACCAGGGATGACTCGCGACAAGATCGACGCTTCCACTTGGATCGGAGTTTTCGTGTGCATGCTCGAAGCGATACCGCGGCCAGGCAGGAGCGTGATTCCCGAAGATCTCTCAAGCTCGGTCAATCAAGTGGATTCAAGATTGGCTAATCGGCCAGCTAATCCACGAATACAAACTCACTCACGTTGAACAGCACCCGGCAGAGATTCTCGAAGCCGTGTTGCTCGGCGTAGGCCGAGAACTCGGCTCGCTCGCGATCGGTCGGAGACCGACCGGCGATCAGCCGCATCGCGAAGTCGATTCGGTCCGAGCCGGTTTTGCTCTCTTCCCCCAGCCGCCGAGCGAAATGTCGAGACATGCTCAGGCTGAGTCGATTGTTGAGCAGCGACAGCGCTTGCAGCGAAGTCAACGTCTCATCCCGCTGCGGCGTGCTCTGCGACGAGTCAGCGCAGTCGAGCGTCGTCATGTACGGGTCCGGCTGCGACCGCACGATGAACCGGTACACGCTGCGGCGATGCGAGGCCGCGTCTTCGGGATCGAACTTGTGGTACTCGTAGTGTGGCGAGTGAGCAGTTTGTTCCAACGCGAACAAGTAGAAACCAGGTCCGTTCATGCGGTGATTCATTCGGCCGGAGACGGCGAGGATCGAATCGCGGATCTCCTCGGCTTCCAGCCTTCGCCGATTCATCCGCCACAGATACCGATTGCTGCCATCGATGGTCGCCGCGTCCTCTCGATGAGCGGACTGCTGGCGATACGTCGAACTGGTGACGATCAGGCGATGGAGTTGTTTTAGGGACGCCCCAATACTAGCCCGACGCGCAAGCGAGGGATCGGAAACCCCTCGCTCGCGCGTCGGGCTCGCATCGCTCTCACCTCGCAACTCCGCCGCTAGCCAATCCAGCAACTCCGGATGCGACGGCAAGCGGCCCATGCGGCCGAAGTCGTTTGGGCTTTCGACAATCGCTTGGCCGAAATGGAACTGCCAGATTCGATTCGCGATCGAACGCCAGGTCGTCGGGTGATCCGGGCGAGTGATCCATTTGGCGAGCGCGGCACGACGGTCTCCTTCGCGATGATCGGGAGGAAGTGAGAACTCGACGGCGACGTCCTTCAGAATCGGCAGGACCCCCGGCTTGGCGGCGCCGCGTGGTTGCAGCACGTTGCCGCGATGCAGGACTTGTACGTCGCGCGGTTTGCCCTGCGTCGGCTGAAATCCACCGACCGGGTCGAAATCAGTCGCGGCGGCGAGAACCATACGGCCTTGAGGCAGCGCCGCGAATTGTTGCTGCGCTGCCTTTAGGTCTTTGTCCAACTGCTCGCGGCGAGTCCTTCGCTCGGGCGTGTTGATGCGGTCGAGTATCGCGTGATGCTGCTTTTGAACTTCCGTGAGCTGCGCGATCGCGGTGGTGTCTCCGGCTTGAGGCCAAATGCCGTCGGTCAGATTTTTCTTGCCCCAGCGAATCGGGGCTTCGATGGAATCGAGCGATGTGACCTCGGCGTTGAGCGCGGCGTTCTTGCCGTCGGCGGTCAGCACCTCGACTTCGGCGAGAGCGAACATGAAGTCTTTCGTTCGCTCGCGAAGTTTCGGGACGGTGACGCGCAGGAATCGAGCCTTCGTTCCCTTCGCGTTGATCGTGATCGGAACGAGTCCGGGATTCGGGACGTCGGCCTGCGTCTGGTCGCTCAAACTAACCCGAAGCGCCAGCGAGGGCGAAACGGTGTTGGGCTTTGATTCGACGCTGGTTTTACGTTCGCCGTCGCTGACGCTTCGGGTGAGTTGGGCGACGGCGTCGGATGTCTCGGCGGCATCGACGCGATATCGCAAAGGAAATCCAAACCCAGCACCGAGCCCTCCGAATTCGTCGTGGCAGGCGTGCAAAACCACGCGATCGATCTCGATGACTTGGCCAAGATCAATCTGCACCCACTTCGCTTTGTCGGGCGACGATTCGAGCCCGCTGTGGTAGCCGTACTCCGGCTTCTTCGCGAGCGGCTGAGCTTTCGGAGTCAGTTCCTGGATCTCCTTTTCCAGCCGCGTGAACTCATCGCCGCCAGCGAGGCGAATCTCGTTCTCAAGTAGGCTGATCTTGGCTTGCAAGTCGCGTTGCGTCGCGAGCAAGTCGCGGCGTTGTTGCTCAATCGACGGATCAAGATCGTACGGCCGTTCGGCTCGATCAACGGCGGCGAAGACCGCTTGCAGGCCGTAGTAATGCTGCTGCGTGAACGGGTCGAACTTGTGGTTGTGACACTGAGCACACTGAATCGTCACGCTGCAAAACGTGTTGAGCGTCGCCGTCACCATCTCGTCGCGGTCGTTATGCCGAGCGATCTTGCCGTCGATCTTCGATTCGGGCACTTCGACGTGCCCAATGAAATCCCACGGCCCCGCTGCAATGAAGCCGAGACCAAGGATTCCGTCCGGCGTGCCGGGATACAACACGTCGCCGGCGATCTGCTCTTCGACGAACCGCGCGTACGGCTTGTCTTCGTTGAACGACCGGATCACGTAATCGCGATACGGCCACGCATTCGGCCGGAGCTTGTCTTTGTCGTACCCGCACGTGTCGGCGTATCTTGCGACGTCCAACCAATGCCTGCCCCAACGCTCTCCGTAGTGCGGCGAATCGAGCAGCCGATCGACCAGCCGTTCATAAGCCGTCGGATCGGGATCGCTCACAAACTCATCAACCTCCTCCGGCAGCGGGGGCAAGCCAGCGAGGTCATACGTCAACCGACGGATCAACGTGCGCCGGTCGGCTTCGGGCGACGGTGACAAGCCATGCACGCGCTGCTTCGCGAGAACGAACGCATCGACGGGATTGCGGATTGCGGATTGCGGATTGCGGATTTCCGGCACCGCAGGTCTCACGACGGGACGAAAGGACCACCAATCGGTATTCGTGACGACGGCTTCTTCAATCCGAAATCCGTCCGGCCACTTGGCTCCCTCCGCAATCCACGTTTCAATCGCGGCGACTTCGTCCGTCTTGAGCGGCTCACCATTCTTCGGCATCGCCGGTCGCTTGCCGTCTTGGGACCGCAGCACCGTGAGCAAATGACTCTCACCCGGCTTGCCTTCTTCAATGAAGCCACTCTTCGTCAGTTCCTCGCGAGCCTGAATTGCGAACCCGCCCTTGTGGTCGAGGCTGTTATGACAGATCAGACAGCGACGCTGAATGACCGGGACCACGCGGTCACGAAACAGGTCGGCGGCGTTCGCGACACCGCTGCCAGCGACCGCCGCCAGAATGGCCCACAACCATCGGCTGGCCAACCGCCACACGCTCCCAGTTGCGGCCGAGTTTGTCACCGCCGCACGTTGTGTCATTTCTTGCCTTTATTGTTTTTCTTGATCTTATTGTTGTTCTTGCCATCGTTTTGTTTGTCTTGCAGTTCCGCCTGTCTGACCTGTTGTTGTTCGCGAGCCAACTTGGCGGTGTCAGCGGCGATCTTGTCACGGATACGTTGGACCATTTTGTCGGCGGCTTCGGAAGCGTCGGCCGCGGCTCGCATGGCTTGCACCGCGGATTTGATCTCTGGATCGGCGTCGATGGTGTTGCGGATTTTCACTCGGATTTGATTCACGCGATCTTGAGCATCGGCCAGCTTGGCTCGCGCGGATTTCGTGGTGGAATCGCCTTCGAGAGCCTTGGTCTCGAGTTCGCTGGCGGCCAGTGCGTCTTTGCTGGCTTGGCCAATCTCTTGACGTTTCGTTTCGGCGTTTGGCGAGGTGTCCTCACGCAACGTTTTCAGGCGAGCTTTGGCCTCGTCCACTTTCTTGATGGCGGTTTGGTACTCCTTGGTCTGTTTGAATGACTTCAACACCGGCGACGCCGCTTCATCGTAAGTCCTTTTGGCGGCGTACTGCTCGGCCAGAGCCTTGTCGATGCCGGAGTTCTTCTCGGCCTGGACTTCGATTCGCTTACGAACCTCGTCCTGTCTCTGCCGAGCCGCCTTCTCTCGACCCTCCGCTTCGGCCAGCGCCTTCTGAGCGTCCTGAAATTCCTTTTGGTCGTCTTTGAGTTGGTCCTGAGCTTCTTTGACGTCTTGTTTCTCGTTCTGGATTTTCTGGTCGTCGCGCTTTTCTTGCGACGACTTGCTCTTGCTATTTTTGTTTTGAGCGAAGCACACCGGCGCGCACACAAACGCTGTGACAAACGCAACGAGACAAACAGACGCGAACCGAATCATGGCCGACTCCCGTGCCGGGCACCGCCAGTTCATTTTCGTTTTTTCATGCGTGTCAGCCGACAATCTCTTCGATCACCTGGCCGTGGTCGAGGACGAACATCGGACGACCTTCTTTGTTGGCGACGCGCGACTCGTGGTCGATGCCGAGCGCGTGATAAATCGTGGCGGCGATGTCGGCAGGGCCGTAGGGTTTGCTGGTCGGATATGCCGCTTGCTTGTCGCTGGCTCCGACGACTTGGCCGACCTTGGTTCCCGCGCCGGTGAAGAAGATCGAGCCGCACGCGCCCCAATGGTCTCGTCCACCACCTTTGTTGATTTTCGGGGTGCGGCCGAATTCGGTCAGGAACACGACCAGCGTGTCGTCGAGCAATCCGCGTTGTTTCAGATCGGTAATCAACGCGGCGAAGGCTCGATCCATGCCGGCGACGTGGTAGCCGCGCATCGCCATCTGGCTGATGTGCGGGAATTTCTGTTCGGGGACGTTGTGATTGTCCCACAGGTTGCCGTAGTCCGGATCGTAGCCGTAATCAACCATGACGAATCGCGCGCCGGCTTCGACCAGCCGCGCGGCCATCAGGCAGCGGCCGCCGATTTTGGTTCGGCCGTAGGCGTCACGCACGGCGTCCGTTTCCTTGCGGACGTCGAATGCTTCGCGAATCTTGCGGGAGGTCAGTAGGCCGAGTGCGCTTTTGAAATTGCCGTCCACGGCTTCGGCAAGTCGTTGCCGTTCGATGTTGCGCTGAGCTTGATCAAACGTCTGCCGCAGGGCGACTCGGCGATCGAGCCGTGTCAGCGAGACACCTTCCGGCATGTCGAGCAGCTTGGGCCGCAGGTCTTCGTCACTGAGCGGCGACGGGTTCTCGGATTTCTCGCCGACCGTGAAGTCGGGCTGCTCCGGCTGACCGCCGACGCAGAATGGAGCGTACTGGTCTCCCAACCAACCACCAACAAACAAGGCATACGGCGGCGGGCCGGGCCGAGTGATCCCCGGCACGGCGATGTAGCCGGGCAAGCCGTTTCGCGAACCTTGTAGATGCCAAACGAGCGACCCAATGTTTGGCTCGGAGAAGAGCTGAGCCATCGTCACCTTGCGGCCGGAGAGCGTATAGGCCTGGCTCAGTAGATGGTCGTTGCTGTCGTGCGAGAAGCTGCGGACCACGGCAAGCTGATCGGCGATGCGAGCCAAATTGGGACAGGCCTCGCAGAATTGCACGCCGGGAAGTTTTGTGTTGATCGCATCGAGCGTTCCGCGAATTTCTTCAGGAGCTTCCGGCTTGGGGTCGAACGATTCGAGGTGCGTGACACCTCCACCCATCCACAGATAGACGACCGACTTGGCCTTGCCGAACGTCCCGTGTGGCGTGACCTCGGCCTGAACCTGCTGCGTTTCCGGTATCAGCGTGGCGGCGATGCTGAGCGAGCCGACTCGCAACACGTCGCGGCGGTTGAGCAGCGAAGAACTCGGTCCAAATAGCGGATCGATGAACGGCGGCCGGTGCATGGCAAGCGTCCTTTCCTTCGAAAAGATCGGCCAAAAACGAACGCCTCCATTATCGTCGGCTGATTGATCGTCAGGCAAGCCGGGAAGGGAGCGAGCACGGCTGACTCGAAATTCCATTTGGCGAAAGGTTGCGGTCGTGGGTGGCACGTCCCTGACCATCGGGAAGGGCGTGGAAATCCGAGGACAACACAATCCACACGCCCTTCCCGATGGTCAGGGCGTGCCACCCAAACTCACAAATTAGCCGGCAGTGTGCCGCAGGCTTGTGCGACTCGGTTCGAATCGAGTCTCTCGATACGATGGTGCCTTGTCGCAGTTTGGGCGGATGAACATCTCTGCCTCACTGACTCACGGAAGTTGGAAAGGGTTCCTCATGCAACTCGGTTTCGTCAGTGCCATTCTGCCTGAACTGTCGCTCGACGAAGTCTGCTCTGTCGCGAACACGGAAGGGTTCGATTGTGTCGAGCTGATGTGCTGGCCTGTCAGCAAGGCGGAGCGACGCTACGCCGGCGTCACGCACGTCGATGTGACTAACTTCGGGTCGGGCGAGGCGAATAAGGTCCAAAACACTATCGCCAAACACGGCGTCTCGATCAGCGGCTTGGGCTATTACCCGAACGCGCTCAGTCCGAACAGCGACGAAGCCAACGCCGCCGTCGAACACATTCGCCAAGTGATCGCCGCCTGCGAAACGCTCGGGCTCCGGCAGATGAATACCTTTATCGGCCGCGACTGGACGAAGTCGGTCAACGACAACTGGCCGAGATTCCTCGACACCTGGCGGCCGTTGATCAAGTTCGCCGAAGACAAAGGAGTCCGCATCGGAATCGAGAACTGCCCGATGCTGTTCAGCAAAGACGAATGGCCGGGAGGCAAGAACCTGGCGATCAGCCCGGCGATCTGGCGACGGATGTTCGAGGAACTGGGCAGCCCAAACATCGGCCTGAACTTTGATCCGTCGCACCTGATCTGGCAGCACATGGACTATTTGCAGCCGCTACGCGATTTCAAAGACCGGTTGTTCCACGTTCACGTGAAGGACGTGCGAGTCGATCGGCATCGTCTGAACGAAGTCGGAATTCTGGCCCATCCGTTGGAATATCATGTCCCCAAACTGCCCGGTATGGGAGACGTAGATTGGGGCAAGTTCTTTTCGGTGCTCACCGACGTCGGCTATCGCGGCCCCGTATGTGTCGAGGTCGAAGATCGGGCGTACGAAGACACTCTCGACTCCCGTAAAGCGTCGCTGCGTCAGAGTGCCACCTACTTGCGAAACTTCATCCCTCGACAGAGTGCGTAGTCACACAGTGCGTAGTCACACAGTGCGTAGTCACGCGGTGTGATTTTTGATATCTGCATGTCCGTCCTACGAACGATGCCACGGCATCAATCGTTCGCGGCGGCAGGGTGTCAATGCCGGCGCGACGGTGCCGCTGATCGGAGAGTGGTTTTTCGTTACCATGCCGCATCATGTCGCAGCTTCCTTTTCCTCCGACGCCGCCGCAAAAGCCGACTTGGTTTCGCAACCAAGCGTCTGATCGGGAAGTTCGTGTACAACCCAGCGCGGACGAATCCGAGCCAACTCCGACGCAAAGGAACTCGGACGACTCGGCGATCCACTCTCAATCCCGCCGGCCCAAGACGGCCAAGAAGCCGGCGAAGCGAATCGCCAACATTCCACAGTTCTTTCTGACTCTGAAGGCCGACGTTTCCACGATTCGTCCCATCGTCGGGTTCACCTCCCGGCTGCGTCACGAATTGGACACGAATCGCGAAGGGCTGCTGACGAGTATCGGGTTGCACAGCTTGTTGTTGATTCTCTTCGGGCTGTGGGTCTTACCGGCAGGGGGCGAAGGGCGACCGACTATTTTGAATGCCGGTTGGACACCGTTACCGTCGACGAGCATCAAAGAAGCGATGAGTCAGCCGGTCAAGCTGGAGTCGTTGCAGCTCAGTGCCGTGAAAACGTCCACGGGCTTCATACCAACGAAAGACAAGACAAACGTCCAAAGTTCGGACGATAAGAGCGGAGCCGCATCGCAGCAGGCGAAACCAGTCGGAGTTGGCGACGCGCTGGCGGGTCGCACCGGTGCAGGTCGCTCGGCGATCTTCCAGAATATGAAAATCGACTCGAAGACCGAGGGTGGCATTTCCAGGGGTTTGGCGTGGCTCGTCCGGCAGCAAGGCAAGGGAGGTAACTGGCGATTGCACGAAGGTGGCTATCCGAACCCGGGTGACCGGACGATTCGGACCGACACGGGAGCGACGGCTCTGGCGTTATTGGCATTGCTTGGCGATGGCCACACGACGACGGGCGGCCAGCACTCGAAAGCGGTCGCTAAGGGGATCGCGTTCTTGAAGTCGATCCAAAAGGCGAATGGCGATTTGCACGATCACGAAGAACTCGGTCGCCAGACCGCGTTTTACGCGCACTCACAAGCAACGATCGCTCTGTGCGAAGCTTACGCCCTGACCGGCGATCCGTTCTTGAAACAGCCATGCCAGCGCGCCGTCAAGTTCTTGCTCGAATCACAGCATCCGCAGAACGGTGGCTGGCGGTATCAGCCTCAAGCGGGAAGCTCGATGGGAGACTTGTCGGTCACCGGCTGGGCGTTGATGGCCTTGCATTCGGCTCGCATGGCAAAGTTCGACGTGCCGTTCGATAACTTTCAACGCGCGGCGTTATTCCTTGATTCCGTCTCGGAACAACAGGGTGCCCGCTACAAATACCAGCCGGCCGATCCCAGCAGCAAAGTTTCGCCGGCGATGACTGCGGAAGGGGTTCTCTGCCGACAATGGCTCGGCTGGCCAAAGGATCATCCGCAACACGTTGACGCGATCGAGTATTTGCTGTCCGAAGAACACCGCCCGGAATGGAAGCCTGGCAAACGCAATGTCTATGCCTGGTACTACACGGCTCAGGTGTTGCACAACCTTGGCGGCCAGCGGTGGACCGAGTGGTACGACCAGGTCAGTCAACAGATCCTCGACAGCCAGGTCGCGGGAGGTCGCACGCCCGGAAACGACATCCTCGGCAGTTGGTCGCCGAAGATCGGCAAGGAGCTGTTTGGAGCCAACGAAGAATACGCCGAGAAAGCCGGTCGACTCTACATTACGGCGATGTGCTTGCTGGTTTTGGAGACGCCGTTCCGGCATGCGCCGACTTACCAACCTGAGAGCCCAAAATGACCCAACCCGCCCCGCGTCCGTGGTTGCTCAGCGAGATCAACTACGGCTACGTCAAAGAACATCCCTACGAAGTCGCCGTATTGCCGATGGGAGCGACCGAGCCGCATAATCTCCATCTGCCTTACGGCACCGACACGTTCGAGGGCGAAGGGATCGCCGGGCGAGCGTGCGAACTGGCGTGGCAGCGCGGAGCGCGAGTCGTCATGTTGCCAGCCATGCCTTACGGGACCGAGACGAACATGCTGGAGTTCCCGTTCGCGATGAACGTCAACCCGTCGACGCTGACACGCGTGATCGCCGACTTGGTGGACTCGCTGGTGAAACATCGAGTCCTCAAGCTGGTGATCTTGAACAGCCACGGTGGCAACGATTTCAAACCCGTGCTGCGCGAACTGACCGGCAAGACGCCCATGAAGCTGTTCCTCTGCGAGTGGTATCGCGGAATGTCGGCGGACTTGACGAAGCAGATTTTCTCGGAACCGGATGATCATGCCGGTGAAGTTGAGACATCGCTGATTCAATTCCTCAGACCGCATCTCGTGGCGACCGATGCCGCGACCGGCAAGCTGACGGCGGACGCAGGCTCGGTGGCGAAGGCTCGCTTCGACGCGGTCAACAAAGGCTGGGTTTCAATCACTCGCCCCTGGCACTTGCTGACCACCAACAGCGGCTCGGGAAATCCGCATTCCGCGTCGGCCGAGAAAGGCCACACGTTCTTTGAAGCCGTCTCCGAACGATTGGCGAGTTTTCTCGTCGAGCTGTCGGCCTCATCGCTGGATGAACGGTTTCCGTTTTGACATTGGTCATTGGTAACACGCAAGCAATGACAAAGGACCGGTAGTGGGTCAGTTTGGGTGGCACGCCCTGCCAAGGGCGTGGAAAACCGCAACCGCGATCGCCACGCCCTTCGATGACTCAGGGACGTGCCACCCAAACTGACCCACGACCAAAGGACCAAGCCATCATGTGGCAGACCGCATTGCATTCCGTGAGTTACGCCGGTGTTTGGGCGGGACAGGCGCGACTGAGCGTGGATCAGTTCTTGGCCCGGGCGAAGTTGTTGGGCTTTGACGGCGTGATGCTGATGGCCAAGCGGCCGCATTTGTCGGTGTTGGACTACGACGAACCGTCGACTCAGTGACCTCAAGCAACTCGGTCAGATCCCGGATGGAGAGTTGCATAGCGACCTCGGATCATCGACGGACGATTGGCGGCAGACGATGGATAATTTCGGATCGCACGGCGACGGCGGCCCAGACCGGCATCTGGCCGAACTGTACGACCTGCGTGCCGATCCGGAAGAGCGTCGGAATTTGATCAGTCATCCGGGCTGCGCGGACAGGGTGTGCGAACTGGAAGCCGATTTGACGTGTCTCCTCCGCCAAACCGGAGCGTTCCCCGATGCGATGCCAATCGACGCGGGAATCAAACGCGAATTGCCGGAACTGAAGATTCGTTGACGACTGGCACATCGGATTCACGAACATGCCCAAGGAAAACAAACCGTACAGCCTGCTCGCTCGATTCTACGACGATGTGCTGCCGGGAATGGCCGACATGAACCGCCACGCGCGCGGCCAGATGCTGGGGCCGCTGCTGGACGATGCCCGCGTGACGTGCGAACTGGCTTGTGGGAGCGGCAGTACGGCGGTCGATCTGGCTCGCGCGGGGAAGCGAGTTTACGCCATCGACCACTCCGCCGAGTTCTGTCGCACGGTGCGCTGTCGGGCACGGGCGGAGAAGTTGCCGATCAAGGTGATCCGGGCCGACATGCGGAAGTTTCGACTGCCGGAACCAGTCGATCTGGTCACGTGCGAATTCGCCGCGCTGAACAACCTCGCCGACCGTCGTGGTCTGCCACAGGTGTTTCGCGCGGCGTATCGAGCGCTCCGGCCGGGAGGGCATTTTCTGTTCGACGTCAACACGCTGTTGTCGAACAAGGAACAAGTGCCGGTGGCGCATTGGATGGAATCGCAACGATTCTTCCTTGTCATGCGCGGGTCGTTGGATTCCACCGGCCGGACAGTGCGGCTGGATCTGGAGTGGTTCGTTCCCGAAGGCAACCTGTTTCGTCACGTGCGGGAGACGATCCTTAACGTCGTCTGGACGGACCGCGAGATTCGCCGAGCGTTGCGTGAAGCCGGATTCGAGAGGCCACACTGGCGAGATGGCATGGACGTCCGCCCGGCGATTCCCGGCGCGAAACGCGGGTATGATTCGTACTACCTGACTCGCAAGCCAGTAGGTGATTGAACCATTGATGAACCGGCGCCCTAGTCGAAAAGCTCGCCCGGCTCGCTCTGCAAGAGTTTCAACAACATCGCTCGCAGCACACCGACTTGCGTTCCCGACTTCTTGACGATCAGCACAGGGCCACGGCTTTCGACGAGGGTCTCCTGCGCGACGCTGCCGAGCAGAATCGCGGCGGATGGTGTCCGGCCGCGAGTTTCCATCACGGTCAGGTCGATCGATAACTCCTGGACGACATCGCGGATCGTGTGGGCTGGATGCACGCCCTCGCGGAAGAGCGGCTCGACCGTGACGCCGCAGGTGTCGATCGGAGCGACGAACGCGTTGAAGTGAGCGGTCTCGTCGCCGCGGATCGATTCGTCCGCACCTTCGTAGGTGGTTCGCGATTCGTCGAAGTACACATGCAGCGCCGTGACTTCGCTCACGCCGACTAACGACGCCAGTTTGGCGGCGACTCGCAGTGCGGCGGCGGCCGAGGGTGAGAAGTCGATGGGTGCGAGAATGCGCTTCACCGCTGCGGCGGAGCCTTCCGGAACCAGCAGAATCGAACAGGGTGCCAGCTTGGTCAGGCGGCGTGCGAGGCTGCGCCGCAACGGATGATCTTGGCGGTGTCCGACCAGAGCCAGATCGACCTGTTCGGTCGCGGCGTATTCGAGCAGCCGATCGATCAGTGGGCCACGGCGGATTTCGTGCTTCCGCGGAATCGAGGCCGACAGGCCCGAGAGATGCCGGCTGGTTTCCGACTTCAGTCCTGCCAGCAGCGCGGCCTCCTGCGAGCGGTCAGTGGGCGATGTGGCTTCCGGCAGCACATGGACAAAGTGCATTTCGCCGATCACTTGCTGACGGGCCAGCATCCCCGCATAGGCCAGCAAAACGGCGTCTTGCTCGGTGCGATGCAGCGCGATCATCGCTTTGCGAAACAGCGGAACTGACAATCCGCCCGCGCCGAGGTCGCCGGCAATCGCGCCGACCGCAGGTGCCGAGACCGGTTTTGAGTCGAGGAATTTCTGGAGCACGGCATACAGGAAGATGGCCGACAGGACGCCGATCAAAAAATCGGTGGCAATGACCATCACCGCCGTCCAGGCCATCAGCCCGATGTGAAACCGGTTGTGATGCAGTACCTGCGTGACCTCGGCAGGCTTGACCATTCCGGTCGCCACGTAGAGCAACAAGCCGCCGATGCACGCCATCGGGACCGTGCCGAGAAACGAGGCCAGGTAGTACGCCATCGTCAGCTTGAGCACGCACTTGAAGATCCCCGCCAGCGGCGAGACCGCGCCGAGCTTGATGTTCGCCGCCGTCCGCGCGAGCGCTCCGGTGTGCGGGAATCCATTCAGTAACGGAACGATGAGCTGCACCCAGCCCTGACCCCACAGCTCTTTGTCGGGGTTGAATGGCGTCCCCTTATTCTCCGCGAGCCGATCTGCCATCCGCGAGCACAGCAGACTCTCGACGCCCGAAACAAACAGGATCGCCACTGCGTAATACAGCAAGTCGAGGATGACTTGTCCGGTGACGTCCGGCAGCGCCGGCCCGGTGAACTTGAACAGGTTGGTCGGAATCTCGCCGTAGCGATCCTTGATGAGCACCAGTCCGGCGTCGCTCCAAACCTTTGACGACAGCAACACGCCCACTCCCAGCGCAATGACGGGGCCGGGAATAAAGACCGAAACTCTGAGCAGCACCTTGACGATGCCGAAGGTCAATAGAGCAATCGCTACGGCATACCAGTTGATGGAACCGATCTGTTCGTAGATGCCATGCACCTTGTCCATGAAGTGGTAGCCCATCTTGTGCGGCAGGCCGAGCATTTCGCCGACCTGTGACATGGCGATGGTCACCGCGATGCCGATCGTGAAGCCGACGACGATGGAGTGCGGGACCAAAGCGACGATCCGCCCCATTCGACCCAGCCCAAGACCGATGAGCATCACGCCGGAGATCATGGCCGCCAGCACCAGAAAGGCGTGGCCGGCGGCGGGATCGTCGCTGCCATACTTGCCCATCAGCCCGGCGATGATCGGGATGAACGCCGCCGTCGGGCCATACACCTGATACTTGGAGCCGCCGAACATTGCTCCGACCAGCGCCGCGACCGCGCCCCCGATGATTCCCATTTCCGGCTTCAACCCCGAGGCAATCGCCAGCCCCATCGCCAGCGGGATCGCGATCATGGCCACGATCAGTCCGGCGGTGAAATCTCGGAAGACGTTCAGAGGCCACGGCCCCTTCGCGAGATCCTCGTAACGTCCGTCGTTGGGGTTGCAATAGAATTTGAGTGTTTTCCACATGAGATGGCCCTGCTTTCAATCAATAGTGGACTCTGTTGGTTCAGGATCGGGCGAGCGTTCCCGTTCCTCGGATTCGTCGGTGGTGAGGTCCGCGCGGTCGCGTTGCCGTAACAATTCCTGGGCGGCGTGGTGGCGGGATTGGACGAGGACCTGCGGGTACAAGCCACCGAGCAGAAGCAGAGCCACAAGCGTCAGCACCGCGATGCGCATGCGCCGGCCGATGCGCAGATCGATGGTCGAGACGTGAATCTTACCGGTGAAGAGCCGGAAATAGACTTGTACGACCGCGATGCCATTCAGCGCGGCGGCGATCACGACCGCAATGCCGACGTGCGGATACGTTTCGACCGCTCCGTCCACCAGCAGTTCGGTGCCGACGAAACCGGCCATGCCCGGGAAGCCGAGGCTCGCCAAGCCGGTCAGCGCGAAACAGACCGCCAGCGTCGGTGTATGCGGATACAAACCCTGAAAGTCGATCAGGCTCAGCCGGCCACGGCGACCTTCCAAGGCGCGCAGCGTCAGACCGAAGCCCCCCAGAGACAGAATGTTCGACAGCCACACGCACAGCGCGCCGGTCAAGCCGATCGGTGTCACCATCTCCAGTCCGCTCAGCACCAACGCCGAATGGCTCAGGAACAGGTAGCAGAAGAATCGCCGCCCTTCAATCTGGATCAACGCCATCCCAGCCGCATAGACGGCGGTGACCAGCGAGATGATGCCGATGCTTCGCAAGACCCAGTCAGGAGCGATCGGCAGCACCAAGCGAATCGCGGCGTAAGCTCCGGTGATCGGCACCGTGGTCAAGATCGCGGTGCCGAAGGTGGATTTCTCAAACAAGTCGGTCATCCAGCAATGGAACGGCACCATGCCGCAGCGCACGCAGACCGCCGCCAGCAGCGGCACGATCGCGAACAGCGAATGCTCGCGCTCCCCTTCGTTCGCGACACACGCCCAGCCGACGACCATCAGCCCGACGAATAGTCCCATGTGCAGCGCATAAATTCGCGTGGATTTGCCGCGCGCACGCAGTTCCACATACGGCTGAATCGTCCCCGCTGCCAGCAGCATGATCACCAGCCACGGCAGCTTGCAACTGAGCGTCGCCAGCACGATTGCTTCCGAGACCAGCGTCCACGGAAAAGAGAAGCGCCGGACCTTCGTCCGCATCGTCGTGAAGGTCGTCAGAAAATACAGCAAGGCGGTGAGCGGCAGCAGCGGCGCACTGAGTTGGTCAATCACGAACACCTCGCGGCCAAACAGCCGAGACAACAGATGCCACGGGTCGTCCGCCGCTTTGGCGTTGGACAAGCCAAATTCTTCCCACGCCGCGAACGCGCTCATCAGCGTCAGTCCGGAAACGACAACGCTCCAGTTCCGTGCCTGGATCGGGTCGCGCAGCCGGTTGACCAAGCCCGCGCCAATCAGCGGCAGCAGAATCGAAAGTTCCAGCCAGGGAAAATGCAGATCGCTCATAGCAAGTCGTCTATGGCTCCCGTCGAGGACTGCGGTTGCTCCGATTCGCGTGACGGGCCTCCAGACAAGAAGTCGGTCCAACGGAGTTCCAGCGCATCGCACACCTGAAAGAAGCGGACAAACGGACGCACCAAAATGTCCATCAAGATCGCGTCGAGATACCCGCGTTCCAGCGCCAGCCGATAGAACCAGGCGGCGACTCGGTTCGACAGCCGCCGATGCAACTGATCGGAACCGAGGGGCAGGCGGTCACCGATCGCGTTCTCGATCGCGTTGTAGTCGCGCAGCAGAGTCGGAGCTCGTACGAATTGCAATGTCCGCAGGCAGGCGTGGCCGAGAATGTGAAGCAGAGCGATGTATCGCAAGCCCAATCCGATCTCGGCCACAATCAGCCCGACTTGCGTGAGCGATGCGAACGACAGTGCCGATTTGATGTCGGTCTGCACGCGCCCCGCCAACGACGCGAACACCGCCGTGAGCAGACCCAAAATGATGATCACCGCGCACAACGGCGGCGAGACATCCAGGATCGGACTGGCTCGCAATAGCAAGAATGCTCCCAAATGAACGGACAGCGCGCCGTAGAACACCGCGCTCGAAGGAGTCGGACCTTCCATCGCTCGCGGCAACCAACCGGAGAACGGCAACAGGGCGGATTTGCCCGCCGCAGCCAGCAACAACAGCAACCCGACGACCAGTGCCTGATGTTCGGTCAGTGTCGTCGCGCCTTCGGGCCAAGGGGCCTTTCCCAAAAAACGATCAAAGTCCCCGCTGCCTGTGAGATGATGCACCGCCACGGCCGCCATCAATAGCGCTGCATCCGAAACGCGATACACCGTCCAAACACGCAAGCCATTTCGCACCGGAGCCGGCCGCTCTTGAAAGAACGCGACCAGCAATGCGGATGATAAGCCGACCATTTCCCAGCCGACGAACAGCGTTTCGATCGTGCAAGCCAACGAAGTCACCACCATGCCCAGCATGAACAGCGCGAACAGCACGAAGAACCGCACATAGCCAAGCTCGCGGTGCATGTAGCGAGCGGCGAAGGCACTAATTGTGCCGCACAGAATGAACGTCAGCAGCGCGAACGGAACGTTCAGCCGGTCGAACTCAAACTTGATCCAGAAGTCGTAATGCGGGATCGAGATCCAATGCCCAAACTCAATCGGGACATGCCGACGGCCCGTGGAGAGCATCAATCCCAGCATCGTCAGCGACGCCAGCAATCCGACAACGACTGCGACTTGGACGATACGGCTGACCGTCTGCTCCGACTTCAAGCGGCCGAGCAACGACAACAGCCCCAGCGCCGAGAACAACAGTGCGGGAGCCGCGACCACCGTCACGCCCAACGCCTGAATCCAAGAATCGAGTTCCCACATCTTCTCATTCTCATGCTTTTGGGCGAGCCGGTGGGCGTTAG
>CAZPUJ010000140.1:0-18837 GCA_964589725.1 uncultured Planctomycetaceae bacterium | reverse complement strand
GCACGTGCTGCGCGACCGGCCGTTCTTCTTGCAGGATTACCCGATGAACCTCGCCGAGACGGCGTCCACGTTCGCCGAAGCGGTTTTGGGCGAGCAGCAACTTCGCGCGGCGAAGTCACAGGCGGACGAACTCAAGCTGCTGGACAACATGCTGTCTGACGCAGTCGCTTTCTTGATGAACATTCACGCACGGTTCGTGTTCGAGGACGGTTTTCATCTGGAACGCCGAAACGGCGAAGTCAGCGCGGCTCGGTTGTGCGAGTTGATGCTCGCGGCGCAGAAGGAGGCGTACCTCAATGCCCTCGCCGACGACGGCTGGAACCCGCGTTTTTGGGTTTCCAAGCTGCACTTCTACATTTCCGGTTTGCCGTTCTACAACTTTCCGTACACGTTTGGCTATTTGTTGTCGCTGGGTGCGTTCGCCCTGGCCAAAGAGTTCGCCGGCGATTTTCCGTTACGCTATCGCGACCTGTTGATCGCCACCGGCTGCGAACTCGCCGAAGACGCCGTTCAAGGAACACTCGGCTATGACCTCACTCGTCCCGCCTTCTGGCACAAAAGCCTGGATGTCATCGAGGCGAAAGTGGCACGGTTCCTGGAACTTGCCGAGCGAGCGTGAGTGCAGAGTTTCGACGTTGGCGCTGACCCCCTGGAAGCTGGCTGGCCTCGGCCGGTGTTGGCATCACGAGCAGCGATATCAGGAGCATTCTGACATTCTGCTTGACACTCACGGCCGGCCTCGGTGAAATCAGATCCCTCTGATGGGGGGGGTCCGGTTAAGCCGATTGTAAAATTGGCCTGAGGTGGGACTCCCAGAAACTGGTTTTGGTTCGCGCACTCGGATGGCTGGGAACTTTCCGGGTGACGAATTGTAGACGTAGGGATCGGATCACCGAGGTTCTTTGAAGAGGCTGGGGTTGCGTCTGCGGATGCGATTCTCTTCGAGGACGACGGAATCCGAGTCGTCGGTGAGTGGGCTTCAGCGACTGAGCGGTTTGCCGGTGATTTAAATGCCGGCAAGTCGTTGGTGTCGTGAAGTTTCGGGTCAGGCACAGGGGACACGCTATGACGGCTGTGTCGCAAGGCACTCGTGTTGTTATTTCCGGGCTGGGGGTCGTTTCGCCGATTGGTGTGGGGACTGACGTTTTTTGGGACAGCCTGCGACGCGGGCGTTCAGGCGTGGGATTCCACTCATCTTTGGCGGATTCGGACATCCCTTCGCGGTTCGCGGCTGAGGTGCGCGACTTTCTGCCCGAAGAGCATCTCTCGAGCAAGCGGCTCATCAAGGCGATGTCGCGGGACATCCAGTTGGGGGTTTCGGCGGCGGCTCAGGCCATGCAGGACGCCGGCTTGCAGGTTGGTTCCGTCGATCCCGATCGGCTTGGTGTCATCTTTGGGGCCGGTCGGATGACGACCACTCCGCAAGAACTGGCCGAAGCGGCGTTGCATTGCCGCGGTGCGGACCAGCAGTTCCACTTTGACCGCTTCGACGCTGAAGCTATGAGCCACATCGCCCCACTGTGGCTGTTGCGACAACTGCCGAACATGCCCGCCAGCCATGTGTCGATTGAGTTCGACGCTCGCGGTCCGAACAACACGATCACGGCGCGCGATTCGTCGGCCTTGCTGGCCTTGGCGGAAGCGGTCTCGTGCATCGAACGCGGTGTCGCCGACTGCATGATCGTGGGCGCCAGCAGTTCGCACACGCAACCGGTCGACGTCGCCAAGTTCCACTTGTTTGAAGGTCTTTCGCATCGCGACGACGCTCCAGAGCGGATTTGTCGCCCGTTCGATCTCCGTCGCGACGGCACGATCGTCGGAGAAGGAGCCGGAGCGTTCATCATCGAACGGTTTGAACATGCTCAGCAACGAGGCGCTCGCATTCACGCTGAGATTCTCGCCGTTTGCTCTGGCTGCGATGGCCGTAACGACGGCGAGGCCGCTGCCGGTCGAGGACTTGTGCGAGCCATTCAAGCCGCGCTCCGTCAAGCGGGTCTGGAACCACGGGATATCGGCCACATCAACGCCCACGGCAAGAGCACTCAGGTCGATGACTTGATTGAGGCGCGCGCGTTTCACAGGGCGCTGGGCAATGACGCGAGTCGCATTCCGGTCACTGCACTGAAGAGCTACTTTGGCCAATTCGACTGCGGCTCGGGAGCCGTTGAACTCGCCGGTAGTTTGTTGGCTTTGCGACACGGCGAGTTGCCAATGACGCTCAATTACGAGACGCCCGATCCGCGCTGTCTCCTTCGCGTTGTCCACGGCGAGCCGCATCGCTTGACGATTCCGACCGCGCTCAAAGTGAGCCGCACCTCAATGGGCCAAAGCGCGGCGGTGCTGTTGCACGCTGCATCGTAGTCCAACACAAGCCTCATGCGCCTGCGAGCAGCATCGGCTGACATCCCTCGCGGGCGCGTCGCGCTTGACTGCTGATCGTGTCACAAAAAAAGAGAAGGGTTGAGGCGGACGGAGCAAGCTCCTTCACACCTCAACCCTCCCAGCCCCAAGGACGCGTTGTATTGGCTCAGGGGCGTAATCGACGGGGCTCATTCGCACTCAAATCGCCGCGGCGGGACGGGGTCTCCTGCTAGGGCAGCTTGCGTTTCATCGTCTCAAACACGTCTTTCGCGGTGCCCGCCAGGCGGAACAATCGCGGTTGTGGTCGACTGATCGTGGTGGCTTGGTACGGTTCGCCGGCCGAGTTCTCCGTCGTGTTGTAAGTCACCCGTGCTGGCGGCAATTCGGAGTCATCGGTCTCGTTGGTGCTGGCGAGCGGTTCAAATTGAGAGACTTCCTTCGTCGCATCTTTCGGGCGTGCTGGAATCCAGTCCGGTCTCGGTCGAAGTACTGCGAATTCGTCGGCCGGAGGGGCTGGCAAAGGTCTTGATTCGGGGACAACCGTCGTTGGGGGGTCCGGTTCCGTCCAAAACGGGAATCGTGGTTCGGTGGTCGTCTCCGGAGGATGGTCCTGGAGGTCGCTCCCCTCGTCAAAGTCTCGCGGTCGCGGGTTATGTGCCCGCGTTGCTCGGAACGACGAGCGGTGATTGTCACTACGGAGTATTTGTTGCGTCTGACAGCCGGTCCCCATTCCCATCGCCACGATCAGGCCACCGGTCAAGGCAACGTCAGTGATCGAGCGAGAGAACATGGTTGAGGGCTTTCATCGCTGGCTGTTCGCGTTGTCCGTCCTTGGCGGACGTTGTTCGCTTCAGCCGCGTGAAAGATCGGCTCGACGGTTGGTCAAAAAGCAAACGAATTGAGCTGAAAGCTTTTGAGTTCCACGGACTGCGGGCGGACTCTCTCAACGCACCGAAATAGCCTGAGATCGGCAATGCGACCGTTGTGGCCGTTCTGCCGAGCGTACCCAACCGGCCGGTCAATGCCGTTCATGCCGACAATGTCAGGCAACGCCAACGGTCTGGACATGCGGAGTCATGCGGTCGTGCCGTTTGCGCGAAGTGGACCGAACATCGAAACGGGCCACGAATCATCGCGCCTGCTGCAGGCGTCCGGATGATCGGCTCAAGTGAACTTGTCGGCACATTCGTCGGCTTGCGGCGACGCGGCCTCCGCCGCATCGGCTGCTGCCATATCTGTCGTTTCGGTCCCGACACGTCGCAGCCGCTCGGACATCGGCAGGTCGTCGAGCGTTTGCAGGCCGTACAGTTCGAGAAACTTTCGCGTCGTCTCATACAAGAATGGCCGGCCCAGCGAATTGTCTTCGCCGGCGATCCGAACAAGTTCGCGGTCCATCAGTTGCTTGAGCATCTCGGCCGATTGCACTCCGCGCACAGCTTCGATATCGGCGCGCGTCAGCGGCTGCCGGTACGCGACGATCGCCAGTGTTTCCAGCATCGGAGGTGTCAGTCTCAGTGCCGTCTGTCGCTGATGCAATTTGTCGAGCCAATAGACAAATGGACGCCGTGTCAGCAGTCGAAATCCCGTCGCCACACGCTCGACCTGAAACGCTGAATTCGTCGCTTGGTACGCAACGTTGAGTTGGTCGATCAACAGCTTGACTTCCGTGACGTCGACCAATGTGGCAAGTTGCGCTAGCCGTCGCAAAGCCAGTGGCTCGTCCGCCACGAACAAGACCGCCTCCAATCGAGCCATTTTGGTCGACCGTCGGCGAAGGTCCGTCGCAAGATTTTCGCTGCTGTCGCGAGACTGTGCCGGCCTTGAGAAAAAATTCCAAACGAAGCCCGGCGAGTCGGGAGACTTTGTGAGTGGGGATAAGGTTCTGGCGCGCACTTGCACGCCACAATTTTGCGTCGCGCTTGCCAGGCCGCGTCTGTGAAACTCAGTCATCGGACGGCAAGCCTCTCACCTTTGTCTCGCTACTTGAGAGAGGCGAGAACAATCACACACACGTCGATCAGCGTTGGTCATTCCACTCGTCGATCTGTCGCAGGACGAGTTCGACCGCCTGCAGCGGTTCGGCCGCTTCGGCTTCGAAACGCCGCGTGATGCGCGGATCGTTGTCCGGCGAGAACTCACAGGCGAAATGAAAGTCCGCCTCGTCCTGGCCCGGCTCCAGGCGAAAACGATGAATTCCCAAGTCATTCAACCGGTGAACCGCCTGTCGCCACGTCAGCCCCGCCAATGACCGCTCGTAACCCGACTTTGGGGACCGCAAGAATCCGGGACGAACGTCGACGTCCCGCGAGGCCTCTCGGACAGGTGACGTGGCTTGTGGGCGGTCGCTGAAACTTGTGAGTTCAATCGCGCCTGGTTCCGTGGCAAACAGGTCCACGACCCGAGGGCGACCTTCCGCGGCGGAAACGTCGGAGGTGCTCGACGGCTCCACCTGATGAAGTCGAGCAGGCTGATCGGCGAATCGACTCGGCAAGGCGGTACGAAACAAGTTATCCAAACGCTCGTCCTGTCGTAGATCGGCGCGCGAATGTGACCGTGCGTCCGGCAAGGGATTCATGGCGAGCGATTCGCCGACGGTCTCCCATCGCGGCGGAGCATCCCGTTCCGATTTGTGCTCGCTCATCGACGACGCGATCACGGGCACAAATTGCGGGACGCCAAACACGGCCATCAGCGGCATCGCCAGCAGCGGCACCGACAACAACAACGTAGACAGCGGATTGCCAGAGCGAGAACGCATCCGTTCGAACCTCCCTGTTCGGTCGGGATGTGGGTGCTCACTTTCCTGTCGAGCACGCACGGCCACGATGTTAGGCCGATCTGCGGAAACGCTTCAATCGCAGTTTCTGAGTTCCCTCTTCCCCGCCCACATTGTTTCTTGCCGAGCCTATTTCCTACCCATTTTCCGTGTCTCTCCCGGTCAGTGCATCTGTGGCTTGTGAAACCATGCCGATCACAGAGGCGGCAACGGTCGTCGCGATGCCGCCACTTGCGATTCCTGTTCGGACGCGCGGGGCCGATGTAGCGGCCGTTCTCGTCCGTCCGATAGGAAATCGAGCAGATTCCGCGAGGTAAGTGCCCTCACAGAATCGGAAGAATGTCGCCAGAGGCTTGTGCTTCGCGGAATCCCCAATAGCATCCACTACCTCTGTCGTTCGGACGGCGTCCCTCGGCGGGAAAACGTCGCACGAACATTGGGAGGAAGAATGAAAAGGAGTTTTTATGAATGGCCGTGAGTTCACGAAAATTGAGCGTCGTGCCTTTTTGCAAAAATCCGCGGCGGCCGCCGCACTCGCTTTGCCGGCTTGGTGTTCGGTGTCGGTGTTCGCCGACGACCAGTCGGTTCCGAAAGTCGCCAAGCGCGCGGATGTGACCACGACGGGCGACGCGCCGAAGCTGGCTGCCGCCATCAAACTGGCTCGCGAGACTCAAGAGATTTTGAAAAAGGTCAAGGACTACGAAGCCACCTTCACCAAGCGTGAGCTGGTCGGCAAGAAACTGCTCGAATCCGAAATGCATGTGAAGCTCCGCGAGCAGCCGTTCAGCGTTTATATCAAGTACCTGCGACCGCACGCTGGACGCGAGGTGATTTATGTCGATGGACTGAACAAGGGAAAACTGCTCGCGCACAGCGAAGGGATTGCGTCCATCGTCGGCACGATCAAGCTCGTGCCCACCAGCAAGGACGCGATGGAAGAGAATCGGTATCCGCTGACGATGCTCGGCATGAACAACATGCTGGCGAAGGTCGTCGAGCAATGGCAAGCGGACGAGAAGCATGACGACCTCATCGTGAAGTTCTTCCCGAACGCGAAAATAAACGGCGTCGAGTGCAAAGTCACCGAAACCAGCTTTCCGAAGCAGATCCCGCATGCCAAATTTCACATGACGCGACTCTACGTCGCCAAGGACAGCGGCCTGCCGGTACGCGTCGAACAGTTCGGCTTCCCAACCAAAACAGCGGATAAACTCCCGATCATCGAAGAGTACACGTACTCAAACATCAAGACGAACGCCGGGCTGTCGGATCTCGACTTCGATCCGGCTAACAAGACTTACGGATTCTAATCCGATATCGCGATGGACTTGTCCAAACGGGCAATGCGTATGTGATCAAGCACGGTAAGCATCCAGCTGACCGTGCTTTTTTGTGGCCGCTTGACAGACTGATGTGGCCGAATTCACCAGATTTCGAACGCAATGCCCACGCACCGGATGAATTCTGGCGAATTCAGCTACGAACGCGTGCGCCATGCGGACTAGAATCTGCGAGTAGCCCGGCTTCTCCAAGCGGCTGGGTTTCTCATCCGCGTTGCGCTGGAACCGGAGCGTCATCCGTTGGTCGAAGACAGTCAGAGATCCCCCTTCTTGTGCAGCACACCTGATTCGGCGGAACTGCGTCGAGCCGTGTCGGTTGCGCGGCGAGACGGTCAATTGGTCGGCTGTGTTCCCACGATGGGAGCTTTGCACGCCGGGCACGTCAGCTTAATCGAGCGAGCTCGCGCGGAATGCGATTTCGTCGTCGTGACGCTGTTCGTCAATCCGACGCAGTTCGGGCCGCAGGAAGATTATGCTCGGTATCCGCGACCATTCGCGACGGATGCCGAGTTGTGCCGATTGGCTGGCGTTGACTTGCTCTTTTGTCCGGCTCGCGAGTCGATGTACCCGGCCGACTTTGCGACCTTTGTCGAGGTGCGAGGTCTGTCGGCAGGTTGGGAAGGTGCGGTGCGGCCGGAGCATTTTCGGGGAGTGGTGACGGTCGTGACCAAGCTGCTGAACCTCGTTGCCCCGGATCGAGCCTACTTCGGGCAAAAGGATTATCAGCAACAAGCTTTGATCCGCCGCATGTGTCGAGATCTCGACATGCCGGTCGCAATCGTGACGTGTCCGACGGTGCGTGAGCGGGACGGTTTGGCCTTGAGCAGTCGCAACGCCTACCTCAGTCCGGCCGAGCGAACGTCGGGGTTGTCGCTGCATCGCGCCTTGTGTCTGGCGCGAGATCGCGTCGGCAATGGCGAAAGGGACTTGGCCGCCGTGCGTCAGGCGATGCAGTCGGAAATGGAATTGACTCAGGCCGTGACGGTCGATTACGCCACGATCGCCGATGCCGAAACGTTGATCGAATTAACGGAGCCTGCGGCGAGCATGGTTGCGTTGGTCGCCGCTCGTGTTGGCTCGACTCGACTGATCGACAACATGCTGATTCCCTGACCGGCGCATAAGGACGGAAGTCATGCGGCCAATTCTGTTTCGCATCCCACTGAACGGATCGCTCGACCTGGGACCGCTTGGGACGTGGCCGGTGTTCGGCTTCGGCCTCTTGTTCGCGGTGTGGTTGGTGATCGGAATCGTTTGGTTGTGGCGAAGTCATCGCGGCGGATTCGGCCTTCCGCCATTGGCGGACTTGGTGACGTTTGGCATTCTCGGTGCCGCGAGCGTGCTGGCTCCGCGACTGGCGGCTCAATTCGGCGATCAGCCGTCGATTCCGGTGTACGGTTATGGCTTCATGATGTGCGTGGGCTTTGTTTTGGCCACGCTGCTGGCGAGTCGTCGCGCCGCGCGCGAAGGATTTCCGCCGGAGACGATTTGGGATTTGACCTTGTGGTTCGTGGTCTCGGGGGTCGGTGGCGGACGGTTGTTCTATTTGATTCAACACGGCGACCGAGTCTTCGCACAGTGCGTGACGGCGGGAGACTATTTGAAGGCCGCGATTAATCTGCCGGACGGGGGCTTGGTTTTGTTCGGTGGCCTGATGGGCGGTGCGATCGCGTTTTGGTGGTTCTGTCGAACTCGAAAACTGCACGCTTGGAAGTTAGGTGACATCCTCGTGCCGTCAATCTTTTTGGGGATCGCCTGCGGCCGACTCGGCTGCTTTTTGTACGGCTGCTGTTTCGGCGATCGTTGTGAGCTGCCGTGGGCCGTGACGTTCCCATTTGATAGTGTTCCGTTTCACGCGCAGCAGTCGCGAGGTTTTCTACCTGCCGATGCTGTGGCCAGTTTGCCGATTCACCCGACGCAGCTTTACAGCGTTCTGGACGCGTTGTTGCTCTGCTGGCTGACGTGGGCCTATTACCCGGTGCGAGCTCGCGACGGTTCAGTCGTGACGCTCGCGTTGCTGACGTATCCGATCACTCGTTTCTTGATCGAACGGCTGCGCGGTGACGAGATGGGTCAATTTGGCACGTCACTGACGATTGCTCAATGGATCAGTCTGCTGACGCTGGCGGGCGGAATCGGATTGGCGACGATGCGGCTGCCGAAGGTAAGTGCTCCGTGCCGAGTGCCCGGTCACCCGCAGCGAGTCTCGGCGGGTTGATCGGCGAGCGTTCGAATGTCATCCTGACGATTGTCGTGGGTCATCCGTCATTTGTCATTTGTCATTAAGTCACCACCTTGGACGAACTGCCGGCTCAACGCAGTGACACAGAATTGATCGCCGCCTCGCTGGCGGGCGACACGGCAGCGTTCGGCGAGCTGGTTTCCCGTTATCAGAACCGGCTGTATCACTCGCTGGTCCACATGCTGGGATCGGCGGAAGACGCAAAGGATGTCGCTCAGGATGCGTTCGTGCTGGCTTTTCAAAAGCTCAGCACGTTTCGCGGCGACGCACAGTTCTATTCGTGGCTGTTCCGCATTGCGATGAACGCGGCGGTGAATTTTCGGCGGCGCGTCCGCTCGCTGGGAGCCTCGATCGACGCGGCCAAAGAGCGAATCGGCACCGAACCCGCCGATCTCCGCCGAGACGCGCGCCCGGAACAACCACTCGAGCAAGCGGAACGGCAACGGATCGTCCGCGCGGCACTCGCTCAGTTGTCCGATGAATTCCGCACGCCGCTGGTATTGTGTGAAATGGAAGGACTGAAGTACGAAGAAATCGCCGAACTGCTCAAGTGCCCGATCGGGACGGTCCGCAGCCGCATTCATCGAGCGCGGCTGGAACTTCGCGAGAAGCTGCAACGAATGTTGAAGCACGAAGAAGAGTTTTCCGAGTCCGAGCAATGACTTGCCGTGGTGTCGATTTTTTGACGCCGACTCGCTGAAATACTGGCCCGTCCGTTCTGGGCCATGTGTCGGAGCGGGCTGATCAGCCGCGCTCATTCGCGGCGACTCGCTGAGGCCAAGGAGGAGTCATGACTGCCGCTGTCACGTCCGTTGAGCAAGTGCTGGTCGTTCCGACGTTGATGTTTCACGAGGTGGGTTACTTTCAGGGCTTCTTCCCGAACCCGGAATGGTATCTCAAGACGCTGCTCGATCCGGCGTACACCAGTTATCGCCCGCGCGACGTCATGGAGAAAGATCCCAGCTTCAAGCAGTTGATTCCCTACTGCATCTTTCGCTGCGACGGCCGAGTCTTTCATTACACGCGCGGCACGGGACAAGGCGAAAGCCGGCTGCACAGCAAGCGGTCGATCGGCATCGGTGGACACATTTCGTCGATCGACGAGAACAGCAATAGCTCGTCGTACTTGGAAGGCATGCGCCGCGAGATCGAGGAGGAGGTCGTGATCGAATCGACTTATCGCCAGTCGTGTGTCGGGCTGATCAACGACGACTTGACCGAAGTTGGCAAAGTTCACCTGGGCATCGTGCATGTTTTTGAGCTCGACGCGCCCAAAGTTCTCCCACGCGAACAGTCGATGATTCAGACAGGCTTTGCCACGTCGGCAGAGTTATTGCGCGACCGTGAACAGTTTGAAACGTGGTCGCAGATTTGCCTGGATCACTTGTTTGCCGCCGTTTGACGTCGGACATCGCACACGAAGCCATCCGACAAACGTCAGCGGCAATTTTCGCCGAGCCAAAGCGGTTCCGGAGTTGGTGATGCCGTCGAAGGAGTGACGGTGTTCACCTGGAAATGAAAAACTTCGTCGCTGCCGTTTTCCGACAAAGGAGTGTCGTCATGAAGATTTCCGTGCGTGGTGGTTACTTGGTCGGAGCCGTTACCGTTGTCGTGACGGCGTGGTGCTTTCTGGGCATTCCGGGGCTCAACGCGGCGGACGAAACCACTCTGAAGAAGCCGGAGGTCTCGGCGAAAAACGCCCCGCTGGCGACCAAGCCCGGGCAACTTAACCAGGAGCAGCTCGGCAACTTGCTCAGGGCGATGGGCCTGGAGCCGAAGAAAATGGAAAGCCGTTACGACTTTCAATTCAAGGCGATCCAAAACAAGGACGAGTGGGACTTGTCGATGACCGCCGTGCTCAGCCAGGACGGTTCGTCGATCTGGATCATGGCCTGGTTGGATCAGCTTCCGAAGTCCGCAGCCGACGTGCCTCGCACCGCGCTGCTGCGTTTGCTCTCCGACAACGATCGCCTCGGCAACGGAAAGTTCTTCGCCTACGTGGCGACCAACCGCCGTTTTGTGATTCAGCGAGTCGTCGCCAACGAGGGCGTGACCACGAAAGTCTTCCGAGCCTGGCTGGATGACTTGGGAGCCAGCGTCGTCGAGACGTTCGATCACTGGTCCGTCACCTCGTGGAAAGCAACCGAGACCGGATCCAGCGCGACGGCAAAAGCCGCTCCGGACACCAACAAGCCGGCCGCTCAAGCCGACGATGACCAAGACAGCGTTCCGGCCAAGGTGAATAATTCGCCGAGCTTCAGGGGTGCGGGCCAGAATCCAGTCCGCCTCGCTGTGCCAGAGAAGACGGGAACACTTCGGCAGTAATTCCGAATCGCGCACCAACCCATACTAGCCCGACGCGCAAGCGAGGGGCGGGCAACAGGTTTTCCTCGCTTGCGCGTCGGGCTAGTGTCAAACACACTGTCACGGAAATCTCAGAATGGTGCGCAATCCGGATAATTTTCCGACCAAGTCTCGTGCGTGCGCTTTCAACGTCGTTTTTTGGGAAGAGAAGATCATTCCGCGTTGGCCAAGGGTGCGTCGTCAGGTCATTGGATCGCGAATTGTCTGAGCGGACGCGAAAGGCAGGAGAGCCATTCGTAGCTCGCCGGCCGTGGAGAATCGGTGTTGTGGTTCGGGAGCCAAACAGCAGTGGATGATCTCGGCAAGCCGTTTGGGCACGTCCGGGCGGAGCGATGAGAGTGGAGTGGACGATGATAACATCGCTTCGAGATCAGCGAAGTCTCGGGGCGCGCGGGGCAGAGGAGATTTGCCGGTCAGATACCAGTACAACGTCGCACCGCTCGCGTAGATGTCCACCGCGGGTTTGGCATAACGGCTGTTGCGAAACTGTTCCAGTGGCATGAACGCCAGGGTGCCGCGAAGATCGCCATCTTCGGTCAGTTGGCTCAAGCCCGCCTGATGGTAATTCTTCGCGAGGCCGAAGTCCGACAACTTGGCGTGCAGCTTGCGACCGTCGCGAGATACGAGAATGTTCTGCGGCTTGACGTCGCGATGAACCAGGCCCAACTCGTGCGCGTGCTGCAAAGCGTCCAGCACCTGGCAGAGGACGCCGCAAAAAAGTTGCACCTCGCGTTGAACTGTGAGCGACACGGCGAGCGAACGGAGGTCGACCGTCTCGACGAATTCCATCGCCAGAAACAGTTGCCCTTCATGCTCCCGCATCTCGATGAATCGTACGATGTGCGGGTGCTGAAGCTGGGAAAGCACTTCACCCTCGCGAAGAAACAGATGACAGCGGTTCTGCGGCGAGCCAGCCGCTGGAATGATCGTCTTCACGGCCACTCGTTCGCCGGTGCTCTGCCGCCGGGCTTCGTACACGACACCCATTCCGCCCGCTCCCAATCGGCGGACGATGTGGTAGCCGGGAATCGTGTCAAGCTGACCGCCGCGAACGGCCCGTGTTCCTGACCCCGTCATCCCCGACCGTGACTGCCGGCTGCGATACATCACGGTGGTGCCGGGTTCGAGCGGTTCGTCGATCGCGACCTTGATCTCTGACTGGCCGACCTTGATGACATCCCCCGCATGCAGCAGAGACCGCGTGATCGGGCAGTCGTTGACCGTGGTGCCGTACCGGCTGCCGAGGTCTTCGATGATGCCGCCATGCTCATTCCATTCGATCCGGCAGTGTTCCACGCTGGTGACGAGATCGTTGGTCAGCGGCAAATGCGCTTGCGGTCCGCGGCCGATCACATAGTTGCCGGCCTGGCCCCACATCACGACGGCACCCGCGTGCGGACCGGCGGAAACTAAGAGACGCAATACCGGTTGGACGCCGACTTCCGCAGCAGATTTCGACCGATCGATTCGCGGCATGGTTGGATTCGTACTCAAAACGACCGATTAGTCGTGGCCCGCGCTCCCCAGGTTCCCGCGACTCCGGCGCCCTCACGCCAGAATCAATCGGCCGGCCTTCCGTTCTCGCTCAAGGAATGTTCCCGGCTTGAACACTCCCAATCCATAGAACTCGGTGCCAAGTACCGTGGCGAAGTCGTTGTGGTCGAGCGTTAACAAAACATCAGCCCAGGCCAAGGCGCTAAACAGAATCGGGCGATCCTTTGCGATCGGAAACACTACCGGTCGGTCCAAGGTCAACACGTCGTCACAGATGGCTAAAGCGTTTCTGAGGGGAATCCAATCGCGACTTGCCGCGAGCGGCAACTTGGGCAGGTTTCGCACCGTTTCCTCAAGCACATACGGCGTCGTCAGCAGCGTCCAGCGGTTCAGAGGTGCGAGTCGGAAGATCGCACGAGAAGCTCCCCGGATCGATCCGCTCGCTGCGAGCAGCACACTCGCGTCGAGGAACAGTCTCATTGCTGCTCCCGGAACCGCTGCATGTCGGCTTCATCTTCGGCAATCCACCCGGCGATTTCGTCGCGCGAGAACTGGCGCGGTTCGGGCAACTTCGCCCCTTCCCCGCGCAGGCGCGCCGCCAGGAACAGCATCAATTCCTGTTTTTGCTCCGGCGGTAAAGTCGCGGCGGCGATTTCGATTTCGGTAAGAGTGCTCATGGTTTCACGCTGAGGGATTCCGAATATGTTAGGTCCAAGCACGACACACTGAGCTTGATTCTACACTTTCGCTGTGGTCGATGCAGTGGCTTGTGCCCAATTGGCAGTGAAACGTTGCTGGATTTCAGCCTGTTACTGATGTACCTGGCAATTCGGCAGCGCTGCCTTAAGCCGGGCCGCACCTTCAGCCGTGACCTTCGTGCCCTGAAGGCTTAGGTTCTGCAGCGTTTTGATCTCGGCGAGCGCGTCAATGACCGCGTCGGTCACCGCGGTGTGGGCCACACCGAGGTGCTGCAACGGGGGCTTCGACGCGAGGAACGCTCGCAGTCCCGCGTCAGTTACGGAGGTGCCGTCGATGATCAGGCCGTGGCCGCGAAAGCCGGCGAGCTGCGTGAGGCCGGCGTCGGTGATCTTCGTGCGGGCCACGCTGAGCGAGCCGGTGACGACTTGTTTCAAGACCGGCATGGCCGCGTCGCTGATCGCCGTGTCATACACGGAGCAATTGGCGATTTCGTTACCCGCGAGGTTTTGCACGCCGGCAGCGGTCAATTTCGAGCCGGCGAGCGAAAGATCGCGCAGTTGCTTGCGGTCGCGGAACGCCGCCAGGAACGAGCCGGTTACCTTCGAGCCTTCCGCCCTGATCTCGCGGAGATTTTTCAGGGACGTGAGCCCCTCAAACGTCGCGTCGCTGACACCCGGCACATTCAGATGGAGCTTCGTGAGATGTTCGAGCGGATTCAGCACGGCGACGTCGGCGTCAGAGATGTCGGTGCGTCCGCCGATGAAGACGACCGTGACGGCGAACGGATCGGTCGGCAGATCGGCGACGTTGGCGACTTCGTCCAAGACGCCGTCGCTGCGGACATGGACGCGCCCGCCCTTTTCGAGCACCCATCGCGCGGCGGCCTCGTCGGTCGGCGACTGAACCGTAGCGTCGGCCGGCCCGGCTGCCGAACCGAGCGGCGACGGCGCGGGTGAAGCATCCACCAGCAGCACCTCGCCGCCTTGGCTGAAGATCAGACGATCCCCAGCGTTGTTAAACGCCAATCCCCCGATCTCGGAGCCGCTGGTCGGAATGGACAGCACCAAACGACCGGTCTCGGCGTGACGCACCTGCACGGTATGTTCGATGCCAGCACCAATCGCGATGTGCGGCTGCGTTGGATGAAACGCCAACTTCGCGTCGTGCCACGTGTGCGCGGGAGTCGAAACGATTCGCCGACCGCTCGCCACGTCCCATACCTTGAGGTCACCCGTCCAGCGCTGCCGCTCGTGGTCGTACCGGGTGCTCGTGACTGCCAGCCGCGATCCGTCGGCATTGAATTTTAGGTCCGTGACCGCACCGTAGTGCCGCTTCAGGGCACGAATTTCCTTGCGGTCCGCCAAACTCCACAGGCGAACGGTCCGGTCGCCAAACCCTGCTGCCAGCATCGTGCCGTCGGGGTGAAACGTAAGCTGTGTGACGCCCACGGCCGGTGAGAGTTGGAACTGTTCTTGACCCGCGAGGTTCCAAACCCGAATCGTTCCATCCTGTCCGGTGGACGCAAGCGTCTGACCATCGGGGTGGAACGCGACGGAAGTGACGCCTGTGCCGCGATACTGGGGGCCCTTCGCCGGACCTTGGTGACCGCGGCACTGGGCGACCTCCTCGGACCCATCGATCTTGAAAATCTTGACCACGCCGTCGGCCCCGGCGACCGCGAGGTGCGACACGTCCGCGGTGAGGACCACGTCGTTGAGCAGCACGCCCGGCACGTTGATCGTTCCGAGAGGGGCACCGGTTGCCGTGTTCCACAGTCGCACCGCGCCGTCATATGTTGGCTGCGGCGGCGGCTCTTGCGGTCGCGGAGGCTGCGGCTGTACCGTGAATTCGGCGGTTGCGGCCAGTGGCGCGCGATGGGCGGCAACCAACCGCGACCAGTTGCTCCAGCCCGGCCCGCGCAGCCGCATCGTCCGTTTGCGCAGTGTCTCGGTTTCATGGCACGCGGCCGTGCGATCAACTGTGTCGCCGGCGTGCCAGACCTTGAGCTGATGGTCCGCGCCGACCGACGCGACGCGGCCGTCCGGCAGAAACACGGCGCCGCGAACGTCGTCGAGGTGCCCACCGAGGTGCAGCAACCGGCTGCGGCGCTCGGCGTCCCAAATGTTCACGCACCAATCGGAACCGACCGTCGCGAGTCGCTTGCCGTCGCCGCTCGCCGCGACCGACCACAACATGCCGCGGCCGAGCGTCTGCACCAGTGAACTGTCCGGTTTGTCGATCGGGATGAAATGAAGTTGTCCGCGCTCGATTCCGTTCGGGCTGGGCAGCGTGACGGCGACGATCGCGCGTCCGTTCGTCGCATCGAACGCAAGCGGCTGCGGCGCGAACTCGATTCGGCCAGTCAGAGCCTTGATCGTACGCGGCGGCGCAGCGTCCGCGACATTCCATGTCGCGAAGTCGGTCGGCGCTGGTCCGAGACTGCTGTCGCGGTCGGCCCAACTGACGAACAGCACATCTCGCTCGGAACTCCACGCGACGCCCCAAACCATTGCGGCCGTCGCCGCTTTCATTTCGGAACCGGATTTCGCTTCCCACAGACGCAATCCATCCGGACCGCCGGAGACGACTCGCTCGCCGGACGGATCGAACGCGACGGCGTTCGCAAACGGTTCGTGCCCGTTGAATTCGCTGACTCGCTCGCCGGTCGTCACGTCCCACACTTCGACCCGGCCGCCAAGCGGTTTGGGCGCCGGCCCGTCCGCCGGCTTAAAGCTGCCGTCCGGCTGTTGCACCATCGTCGGCGCCATCTGAGCCCAATTGAGCGCGACGGCGACCCAGCGGTTGTTGGAACTCATCGAGATGCTCCGCACCGAATTATCCAGCGGTCCGATCGCGCGCACGAATCGGCCCGTCTTCGCGTCGTACACGCGGAGCACTCCGGCGAATGAGTCGCACTGGTTGCCCGCCGAATCGGCCACGACAATCCACCGGCCGTCGGGGCTGGCGGCGACTTGAGCCTCACTCGGCGCGCAGATCTTCGGTCTTGGGTCTGCGATCGCATTCGCCGAGAAACCGGGCGAGCGGGCCGAGTCGTGCGGCTGGCAGATGAAGCCGTCCCAGATTCGAGCCGTGCCGTCTTCGCACGCCGCTGCGAGCCGGAACCCGTCGTCGCTGAACGCCACGTCCGTGGCCGCGCCGGGAACTTCCCACCACACGCGACTATTCCCGCCGGGGACTTTCCTCACGTGCGTCTCCGGGACCAACCTCGTCGCGATCTTTGTTTCCTTCACCTTCTTACCATCTCGTTCGACTTCGATGTCATACGTCTCATGAACGGGCTTCATGACCGTGTAAGTCTCATCCTTGTAGTAGAAGCCCTGCTTCGTATCGCGGCCGGCCGACCCGGCGAGCGGCAACAGTTCGATGCCCGTGTCGGCGTGCCAGACTTTGACTTCGCCCGGCTGCGACAAACTGCCCTCGGCCGCGCCGCCGCAACTGGCAAGGCGCCGACCGTCGCGACTGTACGCGACCGAGTACGCGGCCTCGGCGTGCGCCGCGATCACGAGGCGCTTCTTACCGGTCGTTGCATTCCAGATCACCACGTCGCCGGGATGACCCGGTCGACACGGCAGGCGCAGGACCGCGCCGACGATGTCGTCGCTGTGCGGACGAAACGCGAGGTCCACCACCGTGCCGTCGTGCGCTTCGAGTTCGAGCAGCGCGCGCGACGTGGCGATGTCCCACAATCGAACGCGATCATCGAGTCCGGCGGAAGCAAGCCGCTTGCCGTCGAGGCTGAACGCAACGCTGATGACGCCGTTGGCGTGCGCCGGAATCGTGGCCGCGACCGATTTGTCGGACACGCGCCAGACCACGATCGATTCCAACTTCTCTTCGGCTGGGCGGCTGGGGGCGAGTCCTCGATCCATCGACACGAGCAAGAACGGGTTTCGCGGCAATGCCGCCTGCGGCGCACTCGGCGGTGGAGCGGGAGCGGCCGGTTGAGGTGCAACCCCCGGTTGAGCGGGATTTCCCTCGCTGGCGCTTCGGGCTTCGGTGCAGCCGCCCGCGATGAATTCGCCGTCGGGGCTCACGTCGAGGCACGCGAGCGGCGCCGGGGCGCGGAGCGTCGCGATCGAATTGCCTGACTGGAGATTCCACAGCGTCACGGTACCGTCGGACGTGGCTGCGGCCAGCCAGTCGCCGCGCGGATGGAACACGAGTCCGACCACGTCGCCGCCGGGCGACGCGAGCTTCAGCAGTTCGCGACCGTTTCGCACGTCGTGGATTTTGATGTTGTCCGGCTGCGCTTCCGGCCCACCGCCCGGTCCGCCCGGTCCGCCCGGCGCGTGGCCGACCGCCGGTGGTTGACCGACGACCTGGCCGAACCCGCGTGTCGCGGTCCAGTGCTTCGCACGGTGTCCGACCGCGATGAACCGGCCGTCGCGACTGAACGCCACTCGCGTGGCCGACATGTATTCCGGCAACCGGATCACCTCCGGCGCGACCTCGGTCGTCCACACCTTCACCACGCCGTCCGCGCCACCGGTCACGATCTGTTTGCCGTCGGCGCGATACGCGACTGCGTTGACTCGGGCTAAGTGGCCCCACAGGTCGGCATGACCCATCGGATCGAACGACGGATTCCAGAGCCGGATGTTGCCTTCGCGCTCGACGAGCAGTGCATCGCCACCAGCGACCGCGAGCGGCGGTTGGCCGTACATCGGGCTGTCGCCCGGCGCGAATGCGACCGACCGCGCGGCGGCCGGCAGGCCGGCGAGCGGCATCGAACTGTCGGACTGGTCCGGGGCCATCGGCGGCATCACGCCGTGCGTGCCGGGTTGCTGTTCGCCCGGCTGACCCGGTGCCACGGGCGGCCCGCCCGGTTGTTGGAAGGTCTGGAGTTGCAGGTGCGGCCAGAACCGGATTTCGGAGTCCGGCCCTTCGGAGCGGCGGCGGCCTTGTTCCAGTAGCGCGAGCCGCTGCGCGGGCGCGGCGGCAAACTGCGCGCCTTCGATCGGAAACGCCAGCGCGGCGAAGTCGCCCGCCAACCCGGCCGACGGTTCTCCCGTCGCAACATTCCACGATCTGAGTCCGCCGCCGCCGAATCCGCCGGCGAGCGCCGCGCCGATGAACTTGCCGTCGGCACTCCACGCGATCTGACGCGGCGCAATCTGCGGCACGGCAATCGTCCGCACGAGTTTTCGCGAAGCCACGTCCCAGATTTCGATATCGCCGCCCGGCGGAGCCATCGCCGGGCCGGGGACGGCGACGGGGACCGGTTCCTGCGGCGCCAGCGGCGGAGCCGGGGGCGGAGCCGGCACACCGATCGGCTGCGGGCCTTGAGGTGCATTCGGGTCCTGCGCGGACGGCGCTGTGATCGCGGCCGTTGCCAGCATCGAGCCGTCGGGGCTGAGCGCAAGCCCAACGATCGGCGGGTCCGCCGCCCGCTCGAACTGCGCCACTCGTTCGCCGCTCTCGGCGTCCCAAATCTGAATTCGATAACGCACCTCCTGCCCCGGCGCGGCGATCGGGTCGCCTGTTGGCACCGCTCGCGGCGCAGGCTGCGGTACGGCGGGTTGCTGGACGAGCGCAAGCCG
>CAZPUJ010000139.1:0-15919 GCA_964589725.1 uncultured Planctomycetaceae bacterium | reverse complement strand
GCTGGACTCGTCGAGGTGCTGTCGGGGGATAAGCCGCTGACAGTGTTCGCTCCGACTGATGATGCTTTCGCGAAACTGCCGGCCGGTACCGTCGAGAGTCTGCTCAAGCCAGAGAACAAAGAGAAGCTGGCCGCGATTCTGAAATTTCATGTCGTCCCCGGCCGAGTTTTCTCGAACGATGTGCTCAACAAGAAAGAGCTCAAAACCGTTCACGGCGGGATGTTGACCGCAGCGATGAAGAATGGTGCGGCGACGATCAACGGAGCTGGCCTCGTCGCGACGGACATCGACGCCTCGAACGGAGTCATTCATGTGATTGACAGCGTGATGTTGCCACCAGCCGCCGCGGTGAAGACGTCTCACGCCAAGCAAGCTCAGCCGACTTATGTGGCTCACGTCTGCCAGACCTCCGGTCGCGTGACGTACTACATGTCTCGTGTCGCTTGCCGTCCTTAAGGTCCATCGAGTGTGATGCCCTGTGCTGGGGCTTCTCGGAGTTCCCAGCCAACTCCGCGAGGACACCTGAGCCGTCGTTCGGTTCAGGTGTTTTCGCGTTTGTTGATCCGACCGTTATTGACTCGTCACCGAAGCCGTGAGACTTCAGTGTTCGGGTTGGCTTGAAGCCTAAGTCTCACGAATTCAGCGACGCAAAATTCGAGGTTCTGCCGATGTCTGTTGATTCGCGATTTCTGACCTCCGCGACCTACATCGAGAATCCCGATGTGATCCTGATCGGCAGCGGCGTCATGTCCGCGAATCTCGGGGCGATGCTAAAACTTCTGGAACCGCGACTTTCGATTCAGCTCTATGAAGTCACCGACGGGCTGGCGCAGGAAAGCTCGGACGGTTGGAACAATGCGGGGACCGGGCACGCCGGCATTTGTGAACTGAGTTATACGCCAAAACGGGAGGCTGACGGATCAGTTAACGTCAGCAAAGTGATTGAGATCTTCGAGCAGTACGAGCACTCGAAGCAGTTTTGGAGCTACGCCGTGGCGACCGGCATTGTGGATAACCCGAAGGAGTTTATTAACCCCATCCCGCACCTGAGTTTTGTGCATGGCGATGAGCAGGTCGATTTTCTGAGAGCCCGGCATTCCGCGATGTCGGCCCATCATTTCTTCCAAGGAATGGAATACTCCACCGACCGCGCCACGATCGCGAGCTGGGCCCCACTGTTGCTCGAAGGCCGCAGCGAAGTGCCCATCACCGCGACGAAGATGAATCGCGGGACTGATGTGAATTTCGCGCGATCTCGCGACAGCTCCTGCACTGGCTTGGACAGCAGGAAGGTTGCAGCATCGCTTCCGGGCATCGCGTGGTCGGTTTGCGAAAAACAAACGCTGGATGGGAAGTGCGTGCCAAGCATTTGGCAACGAGCGAAGTTCGCACGAACCTAGCAAAATTCGTCTTCGTCGGTGCGGGCAGAGGCAGTCTGCCGTTGCTGCAAATGTCTGGAATTCCTGAAGCCAAGGGACTCGGCGGCTTCACCGATCTGCCGTTCTCCGTCCGACCAGACGATCATGATATTCCCGACTGAAGTCGAAATTCGCTTGCTCCTCGAGGAGATTCCACGATGATGCCGACAGACATTGATGCGACGCCGTCCTATCTGGTGTTCGGCGCCACGGGCGGCATCGGCGAGTGTTTATGTCGCCGGCTGGCTTCCCGCAGTGCGCGATTGCTCATTGCCGGCCGGAACGCCGAAAAGCTCCAGATGCTGGCCGACGAACTGCACGCATCGGCCTACCCGCTGGACGCGACTCGCTTCGAGGAAATCGATGCCTGTGTCGAGCAGGCGATTCAATTACACGGGCGACTGGACGGCATCGCGAATTGTGTTGGATCGCTGCTTCTCAAGCCGGCTCACTCGACGAGTGAGGCCGAGTGGTTATCCACCGTCCGCTCACGTTGACTTGCGGAGTGTTCCCCGATGATCGTTGTCTCTGAGATCAACGTAGTCTCTGAACGAACTGATGGAGATGCTCCTTCAACCGGGGTTCGTAGAACTAACTCTGCTAACATTTACTTGGTGGAAAGAAAGTCCCTAAATCCACGGCTGGAATCGGAGGCTTCGATGCCGATCTTTTATCTCAAGTTGTACTTCTGCACGCTCTTGGCTTTTTTCGCCATCGACATGGTCTGGTTGGGCCTGGTCGCTCGCGGATTCTACCAGAAGCATCTGGGCTTCTTGCTGCGGACCAACCCCAACTGGTCAGCGGCTGTCGTGTTCTACTTGCTGTTCGTGCTTGGCCTGCTGGTCTTTGTCGTGGTTCCCAGCCTGGAGGCCGCCTCGACGAAAAAGGTTTTGATCCTGGGAGCCTTGTTCGGCCTGATCACCTACGCCACGTATGACCTGACCAACCTCGCGACGGTCAAGGACTGGCCGTGGGTCGTGACCGTGGTGGATCTGTTATGGGGCGGAGTCCTAGCCACTTCGGTCAGCTATCTGGGGTTCCTGGCTGGCAAGTGGTTGAAGTGAACGGTGGGACAGAATGGTGACCATGAATTCCTTTGTTCAGTCATAGAATTTGGCAGAGTCAGCCTATTTGGCGAACATGTCTTTTCTTGCGGTGGAAGAGATTGCCACAACTGCGGGATGTTTCAGTCGGCGTTCGGCTGAGATCGCGTAGAAGTTTTCGCGGATCGACGGGATTTCGCCGACAAGTTCCACTTGGTGCTGGCGGCAGATTTCGTCGTTCATGACGAATGGTGCCGCGAAGAGCCCTTCACCCGCTTGGCCGAAGACTTTTAGCAATGCACTGTCGTCGAACTCCGCACGGATTAATGGATGCAGGTCGTGCGAATCGAACCATGTCTCCAGCGAACGACGCACGGCACTGGCTCTGCCGTGCAACAAGAAGGGTGCTCCGTCGAGCGACTTGGGGAAACCTTTGCGGTACTTGCGAGCGAGTTCCTTCGTGCCGAACACCGCAATGGTTGATTCGCCCAGCAGATGGTTGAACGCTCGGACTTTCATCGCTCCGGTAACCGGCGTGTCGGACAGAACCAGATCGATGTTGTGCAATGCTAGTTCGCTGAGGAGTCGTTCCAGCGAATCTTCGTAGCAGATCAAACGGAGCGGGTCGGGGAGTTGAAGAGCGGGTTCGAGAAGTCGTTTGGCGATGAGTTTTGGAACGACATCAACGATGCCTACCACGAATCGAATGGCCTTGCCCGTCGGGCGGCCTTTGATGGTGTCGAGCAACTCGCGGCCGAGTGAAAAAATCTCATCCGCGTAGCGATAGACCATCCGGCCGGTCTCAGTCAGTTCCAGGTTGCGACCGTTCTTCTGAAACACTTTCACGCCGAGCGAGCTTTCCAACTGCTTCAATTGCGAACTGATCGCCGGTTGGCCGAGATGCAGCTTCTCGCCCGCGCGAGCGATCGTTCCCTCGCGAGCGACGGTCCAGAAATAGAGCAGATGGTGGTAGTTGAGCCAGTCCATGTCGGCACGATAGTTTGTAATTCTCGATGTATCAACTCATAAGTTTCAATTAGTCGAACTTCAACTCACCGCGTATTGTTTGCCGAACTTACTGAGCAGGTTGGCCAGTGTGGCACACAAGCAGGCAATCGAAGCAGGAGAGTTGATCATGTGGAATCAAGTGAAAACCGTGTTGTTGCTGGGTGGGCTCAGCGCGTTAATGATCGGCGTGGGTGCTTCGTTAGGAGCAAATGCTCTGCTGATCTTTACGGTGCTTGCCCTGGTCATGAACGTCGGAGCGTATTACTTCTCGGATCGGCTGATCCTGACGATGCACGGGGCGAGAGAGGTCTCACCGGATGAAGCCCCGGACCTTCATCGCATGGTTGAGGAGTTGGCAGTGGCAGCCCAGATTCCGAAGCCTCGCGTTTGTGTGATCCCGGAATCTTATGCGAACGCGTTTGCGACGGGGCGGAATCCGCAACACGGCGTAGTCGCGGTCACTCACGGGATTCTCGACTTGTTGAGTCCGCGCGAACTGCGAGGCGTGATCGCTCACGAGATCGCCCACATCAAGAACCGGGACATTCTGATTGCGACCATCGCGGCGATGCTCGGTTCGGTCGTGAGCTATGCTGCGAACGCGATTCAATTCTCGGCGCTGTTTGGAATGGGGCAGTCCAGCGATGAGGAAGAGGCTCCTGCGGGTGGCGGACTGTTGATGGCATTCGTCGCGCCAATCGTGGCGACGCTGATGCAAATGGCGGTCTCTCGTTCGCGTGAGTACGTCGCTGATGCGACCGCGGCTGAGCTGACGGGCGATCCAGAAGCGTTAGCGATGGCATTGAGACGGCTTCACGAGCCGCAAGCTCACGAGCATGAGGCTGAAATGTCTCCGGCCACCGCGAGCTTATTCATCGTCAACCCACTCTTTGGGACCAGCGGATTGATGAGTTGGTTTTCAACACATCCGCCGGCAGAAGATCGAATTCAACGCTTGCTCGACCTGCGAACGGTCGTACGAGGCCGCAAGGGAGACTACGTCGGCTGGAAACGGAAGGCCGAGCGAAGTCACCTGAGCGAAACGATTTGAATGCTCCGGAACGCAGCGGTTCCGGTTGTTCATACTGGACTCGACCACAACAGCACTCCCCGCCAGACAAACTACGGACCACTTTCACCGAACGACAGAATGACGTTGCTTCACTGCTTGAAAGGCAAAACCAATGAGGAATGAATTACGCACGCTGGGCATTTCCATCATGGCGAATGGAAAGATCGAAGGACACGAAGTGGAAACTCTGCGGAAGCACCTTTCCGCTGATGGAGAGATCGACCGACAGGAGGCAGAGTTTCTCCTTGAGCTGTATCGACGAACGGATCAGATCGCCCCGGCCTTTGAGAAATTCTTCTACCAAGCGGTCAAAAAGCATCTCGTCGCTGACGGCTGCATCGGTAACGAAGAAGCAGTTTGGTTGCGGCGAGTGATTTTCTCGGACGGAATGGTGAAGGACCGGGAGAAAAAACTTCTGAGAGAGTTACGAGGAGAAGCCAGAGAATTCAGTTCTAAGGCCGAAGCTTTGTTCGACGAGTGTTTGGCTTAAGCCGAAATCGTCGCGGGCAGACAGGCAAGGACATTCAATCGCGACGGATGGCCAATGCACGCTCAACCGGATGCCCGATTTTGATTTCAACCTCTTGCAAGAAGGATGACTCACATGAAGTGTCCTGCCTGTGAAACCGAACTGCGGATGACTGAACGACAAGGAGTTGAAATCGACTACTGTCCGACCTGCCGAGGAGTTTGGCTTGACCGTGGCGAGTTAGACAAACTTATTGAACGATCCAGTCGTCAGCATCGCTCGCACGATGATGAGGATGACTTCGATGACGATGACGATCGGAGTCGCAAGAGTCGTCGCGATCTTCAAAAAACGCCCTCATTAAATGAAGCGCAACACCCTACCAAGAAACGTGAATCGTTTTGGAGTGAGCTATTCGATTTCGGATGACACTTTGAACCGAGCAGACGGTCGATGCGAATCGGCATTTTTGATTCGACGACAGACCTTCACAACGCCAGGAGGCCAAATCATGCAATGCCCTTCGTGCCAAAACGAACTCAAAGAAAGCCAAATGAAGTGGAGGTCATGGTGACTCGGATTTCCTCAAAGCGACTGTTTTGGGGAGCAGCTTTTGGAGGGGCGGTGAGCTTGCTGGCGGCGTTGCCCTGGGGATTGCTGGTTGGGCTTTCGAGCGACGACATCGGCGCTTCTGGCAATGGAAGCATGGTCTTCCGGGCATTGGCAATTCCAGCCTTTTTGAAAGGGGGCACGGCAGAAGTCTTCATCACACTGGGATGGTGTTGTTGGGGAAACAAACAGGTTGGAAACAAAAAGAAAGATTGACGACCGCTGAGAATGAATGGTGATGAGCGTCAGCGAACTTCGTCCTGTCAGTTTGGATCATGTCTGTTTGACTTTATTGAAGTATCGACGACGAAGTTTCAATTAGTCGAATATCATGCGGCAACGTATTGTTTGCCGACCTGAGAGACAGGCGAGCGGTCGGCACTTCGCTGGCAAAGATGAGCCTTGGTTTCTGGCCCGATGGACCTGCTCAGCTTTGGGGGCGAATGCCCCCCGCTCGCCTAAGTTCAAGCCGAGACGACATCGAAAAACGGGAGAGCAATCATGCTGATCGAAGTGACGAAACGAAATGTGATGTTGGCGGAAGGCGTGCGTGAATGGATTGAGCGCCGACTGCAAATCGCGCTGGGACGGTTTTCATCGCGAATTCGCCGTGTCTCGGTGATCTTCAGCGATGTGAACGGCAATCGTGGAGGCTGCGACAAGCAATGTCGGCTACGGATTGCGTTGATTCCTAGCGGTGAAGTGGTTGTCGAAGACATCGACCCTTCGGTCGTCACGGCGGTGGCGAACGTCGCTGAACGTGCCGCTCGATCGGTGAGTCGAGCGTTGGAGCGTCGCCGCGATTTTGGTGATGTGCCAGAGCGAGTGATCTTTAGCGAGCCTCGGCGATGTCGCAGTGACGAATGATTTGAGCGTCCCAACATTTTTCTTAAGGAGTAACAATCATGCTGGTACTTAGTCGCAAGGTCCAGGAACAGATTTGCTTGCCCGGACTCGACTGATCCTTCGGTCGTCGAAGTTGTATCGAACGTTGCTGAACGTGCCGCTCGTTCTGTGAGTCGTGCGTTGGAACGTCGTCGCGAAGGCCGTGGCGATTCCCAAGAGATCATCAACATCTCAGAACCTCTGGCCATTCGATAAAGGAACTGAAGGATGTTTGAGATCATTCCCAACGCGCCTCGACTTTGTAATTCAGGTCCATTCAACGATCAGATTGGGGCTGCGATTCAGCAGCGAACGCACTCGCAAGTGCGGGATCTGCAATTGGACGTGACGGAGCAGGAGATCACGGTCATTGGCCGCGTCGGCTCGTACCACGCTCTGCAATTAGTGATTGAGGTGGTGAAAGAATTGCAGGCGGAGTATCGAGTACCGGTTCGTGTTCAAGTTCAAGTGCTTAAGCGGTCGGTAACGGTGTGAGTGTGACAGCCCCGACCATTCCCACAAGAAAGATCGGGCACGACCACTTGGAGAGGAGTGAAAGACAATGAGAACCAACATCGCTCCCCCTGGACTGACTCATCTAATGCGGAAAGGGGACTTTGTGAATTGTCGCGGCGAAGTCGAATCGACGGAACGACTGTCGGAGTTTCAAGTGTGTGAGCCAGCGCCAGTGATTCCAGATGCGGCGACCCATGTTCGGGAATTCGATCACTCCGGCTTGCGAGTGGAGTGCGACGACACCGTGATTCGCGTGCATGGTCTTGCTGTGTCTTTGCAAGTTCTGGAGTTGGCGCTCCAGACGGCGGAAGAACTGCAAACCCGGCGGCAGCTATTGGTTCATGTCGATGTCAGGATCAGCCCGTTGCAGAATCTCAACCGGCTCAGAGTTTGAACGATCACAATTTCACGACTTGCGTCTGCGATGACGCTTACGTCCAGGAAACATCATGGAAATCTCGATCTGGGGTTGGGTGGGCTTTAACGCGTTTGTGCTGGCGATGCTGGCACTCGATCTGGGTGTGTTTCATCGGAAGGCTCACGTCGTGAGGCTTCGTGAGGCACTTTCGTGGAGTGCGGTTTGGATCGCATTGGCGATGGTGTTCAATCTCGGCTTGTACTTTTGGGCTGGGCCGAAGCTGGCTATGGAGTTCCTGACGGGATACCTGATCGAGAAATCGTTGAGCGTGGATAACGTGTTTATCTTCGCAGTGTTGTTCGCGGCTTTTCGAGTCCCGAAACACTGCGAACACAAGATTTTGTTCTGGGGCGTCTTCGGAGCGCTTGTCATGCGAGCCGCGATGATCTTCGCGGGAGTCGCGTTGATTGAGCGGTTTCACTGGCTGATTTACGTCTTCGGAGCGTTTCTGGTTCTGACTGGACTGAAGATGCTGCGACCAAACTTGAAGCCGGTCGATCCACAAAATCATTGGCTGATTCGGCTCTGTCGGCGGTTCCTCCGAGTCACAACAAACTACCACGACGACCGATTCTTGATTCGCGACGATGGCAAGCTGTGGGCCACACCGTTGTTACTGGTTCTGCTGATGGTGGAGACGACTGACCTGATCTTCGCGGTGGATTCGATCCCCGCGATCCTGGCCGTGTCGAACGAGCCGTTCATTGTCTTCACCTCCAATGTCTTCGCGATGCTTGGACTCAGGGCGTTGTACTTCGCTCTGGCTGGAATGATGGATAAGTTCCGTTACCTCAAATACGGCTTGGCGGGCATCTTGGCTTTCGTCGGAACGAAAATGATGCTCGTGGATATCGCTCCGATCCCGATTGCTATCAGCTTGAGCGTGGTGGTTGGTATCTTGGCGACGTCGGTAGTCGCGTCTTTGTGGCGATCTCAAGAAGTGAAGGGAGTTGAATCGATATCGGCCACGCTGGACCACGAACCGTTGTTTGTCGCGGTCGTCCCAGAGGCGTTCGCGTGTGATCGTCGCGCATCTCCGCGCGATGCCAATTCCTTGTTTTAGCTGCATGATCAACGATCCAATTGCCAATTTGATCCGGCCAGAAGTGGCCTTCACCAGGTATCAAACGAATGACTCGACGATGACTCAACCAGAGATAAACCGACCGGTGCTGCAGACGACGGCGGCACTGTTTGGCGAATCGGGAGCCGGAGCGATTCGATTGCTGTGTGGGGAGCGGCGGCGGGTGGACGTCTCAGTCATTCGCCGCTCGCTCGCCGAAGCGATGTTGGCATGGCCGGGTGACTTGAGTGATCGGTGGTGGAAGTGGCTCGTCGAAACGGGGCGAGGGCTGAACTATGCGGCTCGCGTCATCGACGCGACACCACGCGAGGTGTTTGAACTGTTACGCCACGGAGTTGAGGCGGTCACGCTGAATGAAGCGAGTGACGAAATCAGCCGGAACGCACTAGCGTCCGGTTCGAGTGGCGGACCAGCGGTGGCACAATGCAAACCGGACGCTAGCGCGTTCCGGCTGATAGTTTTGACCGGTGCGAAACGACAGAAGGCTCGGTTGTATGAGTTGCCGAGTGGTTCGGCGGGGCGCTGGGTTTCACAGCGCGATTTGTCGAGTTTGCTGCGGGACACGCAGGGTGAACCTCGGCGTTGGGTTGTGCTTGATCCGGTCTCGGACGACATGCCGCTCGCAGCGGACGGCGGTGTCGGATCGCATCACGTTGGTCATCAACACGGGCATAGCGAGCACGCCCATTCTTCACCGTGGTCTCGGCTGCGAGACTTCTTGCGACCGGAATGGTCGGACATTTGGATCGTGCTGGTCTTTGCGTTGGTCATTGGGATGCTCACGCTGGCGACGCCGCTCGCAGTTGAGACGCTCGTCAACACGGTCGCGTTTGGGACATTGCTGCAACCGCTAATTGTGCTGTCGATCATTCTGCTGACGTTTCTCAGCTTCGCGGCGGCGTTGCGATTCTTGCAGAAGTTCGTGGTCGAACTGATTCAACGACGGCTGTTTGCTCGCGTCGTGGCACGACTGTCGTGGCAGTTGCCTCGCGTGCGACTCGATCGAACGAGCGAGTTCACGCCAGAGTTGCTCAATCGCTTCTTCGATGTCGTGACCATGCAGAAGATCGTCGCACAGTTGTTGCTCGACGGTTTGACGGTCGTGCTGACGGTCGGACTCGGCATGATCGTGTTGGCGTTTTATCACCCGTGGCTCTTGGCGTTCGATGCGGTGTTGCTCGTGATGTTGTTAGCAAACGTGTTTGTGTTTGGGCGTGGAGCCGTGCGAACCAGCATTGAGGAATCGCGGAGTAAGTACGCGGTCGCGGGTTGGCTGGAAGACATGGCTCGTTGCCCAACGACCTTCAAGGGGAGCGGCGCAGCGGAGTTCGCGCTGACACGCGCCGATCGACTGACGACCGATTACCTCGTCGCGCGACAAGCTCATTATCGCGTGCTGATGCGGCAGATCGTCGTGGGTTTGGCACTCGAAGCGTTTGCCAGCGCGGTGTTGTTAGGGTTGGGTGGGTTTCTCGTGATGCAAGGACAGTTGACGCTGGGCCAACTGGTCGCGGCTGAGCTGATTGTGACGCTGATCGTCGCGGCGATCGCGAAGTTTGATAAGCACCTCGAAAGCTTTTACGACCTGCTGACATCAATGGACAAACTCAGCCACTTGTTTGACTTGCCGGTCGAATCGTCGTCGGGCGTGATGCATGTCGGGCGCACCGGAGCGGCTGGGCTGTCGCTTCGCCACATGACATTTTCGCACGACGACGGCTCGCCGGTGTTGAACGATGTGAGCTTCGATGTCGCTCCAGGCGAAGTGATCGCGATCAGCGGGCCAGCCGGATGTGGCAAGAGCACACTGCTCGATCTGCTGTTCCGAATGCGTGAGCCGTCGTCGGGGCGAGTCGTCCTGGACGATCTCGACCTGACCGACCTGCGGCCTGACGTGCTGCGACAGAACGTGTCGTTGGTGCGCGGCATCGAACTCCTCGAAGGAACGCTGGCCGAGAACGTGCATCTCGATCGGTCCGATGTCTCCACCGCCGACGTGCGCGACGCGCTGCGGCGAGTGGGACTGGACGAAACGCCGATTGGCCCAAGCGACATCAGCCGGAACGCGCTAGCGTCCGGTTCGAGCGTCGCAACAGGCTCGAACGCAGTGACAGGTTCCAATTGGGCGACGGATTCAAACGATGCAGCCGGATCGCGTTCATCGGATGTGAAACGATCGACCGAACCGGACGCTAGCGCGTTCTGGCTGAGGGGTCATGGGACATCGAACGCGATGTCCTCTTTCGGCACTCGCCTCGACACGCACCTCGCCCACGACGGCCGGCCGTTGTCGGAGAGTCAGGCTCGGCGGTTGATGCTCGCTCGCGCATTGGTCGCGCGACCGCGGCTACTGCTGATCGACGGGTTGCTCGACTCGCTGTCCGACGACGATTCCGAACGACTGTTGAACGAACTCAAGAATTCTCGCGCGGCCTGCACGGTGTTGATCGCGACCGGCCGGCGAGCGATTGCGGAGCAGTGCGATCGAAACATTGATCTGACAACCTCATCAGCCGGAACGCGCTAGCGTCCGGTTCGGAAGCGTGAACAACAATCGAACAAACCGGACGCTAGCGCGTTCCGGCTGATGGGACGAGGGCATTTTATGACCATTCGCTCAGACGACCCCATCGCGTTCTTTATCACTTGGACCGTCTATGGCACACACCTTCAAGGCGATGAACGAGGTTGGCGAAAGCGGCGGCATGGTGAGCAGCCGCCGGAACCAACGATGGCTCAATGGCGTGGGGATCGGTTGAGTCATCCGGTGATTCTGCTGTCACTTCGACAACGAACGGTCGTCGAAGCGGAGTGCCGACTTCACAGCGATCATCGCGGTTGGAAAGTTTGGGAAATCAACGCGAGATCAAATCATGTGCATGTTGTCGTGACGGCGGTGGGGCATTCCGGAAAGGTCGTGCGTGATCAACTGAAGGCGAACGGCACGCGCGGTCTGCGAGAGCACCATGCTGAGTTCAGGGAGCGTCCCGTTTGGACCGTCGGCGGCGACTGGCAGTGCATCAACAACGAAGAGGAACTCGACACCGTGTGCGAGTACGTCCGAGAAGCAAAAGATCGAATGCCATTCAAAGAAAGCCAATCAGCCGGAACGCGCTAGCGTCCGGTTCGGCGGGATCACTGATAATCATCGAGAACGATCCCAAACCGGACGCTAGCGCGTTCCGGCTGATCGGCCGCACGACACTCGGACTCAATCATGCACACGAAACTTGAAACGACTCTGGAACCCCATCTGACCTTCCCTGCGTTGCGACTGGCGAAGTCGTCGCGCGTTGCTCGGCGAGTGGCTCGGCTGTTGCTGGTCTTGCTCGCAGCGGCGGTGGTGGCGCTGGGGTTTGCTCCGTGGCAGCAGACCGTTGATGGAACCGGGCGGGTCGTCGCGTACGCGCCGTTGCAGAGGCAGCAGACGATCGAGGCTCCGATCTCTGGTCGCATCGTGCGTTGGGGCGAACAAGTTTTTGATGGTGCTCGCGTGGAGGAGGGTCACTTCATTCTGGAGATTCAAGACCTCGACCCGAATTTGCAGATTCGGCAACAAGAGCAGCTTGCGGCCACCGTGCGGGAACTGGAGGCGAACAAGATTGTCGCGCTGGCGTATGAGGCTCAGGTCGCAGCGTTCGAGACCGCTCGCGATCAAACGGTGGCCGCGGCGGACGAATACATCAAAGTCGCCCAAGAGAAATTGATGATCGAACAACGCAACCTCGAATTCGAAGAGGCCGGCGAGTTGCAAGTGCGGCTCGATTTTGAGCGTCAAAAGGAACTCAAGAAGGATGGCCTCACCTCCGAACTGAAAGTGCAAGAAGCCGACCGAAAGTGGAAAGAGGCGATTACGAAAGTCGATAAGGCCGAGGCGTACATTCGCGCCGCCAAAAATGAACTCGCCGCCAAACGCAACGAGCGATCGGCCAAAGAGCGTGAGGCTCAGGCGAAGATCGATTCGTCGAAGGCCACCTTTCAAAAGGCGAACGGCGATGTCTCCAAACTCGACAAGCAGATCGCCGAGTTGCAGGTGAAGGTCGCCCAACAGCAAAGCCAAGTCGTGAAGGCTCCGCGCGACGGCGCGATCATGCACATGATGGCTCATCAGGGGGGCGAGATGGTCAAGCAAGGCGACCCGCTGTTCGTGCTGATCCCGGACGCCGAAGACCGAGCGACCGAGATTTGGGTCAACGGCAACGACGCACCGCTCATCAGCGTCGGTCGCAAAGTGCGGCTGCAATTCGAGGGTTGGCCCGCCGTGCAATTTGCCGGTTGGCCGAGCGTCGCAGTCGGAACGTTCGGCGGCGAAGTCATCAACGTCGATGCCGCCGCAGGCAACAGCAAGAACCAGTTCCGATTGCTCATCGTCCCCGATGCCGACTCGCCGCCGTGGCCGAGCACTAAGTTTCTGCGGCAAGGAACACGAGCCAATGGCTGGGTGCTGCTCGACCAAGTCGGACTCGGCTACGAAGCCTGGCGCAGACTGAATGGCTTCCCGCCGACCGTTGCGTATGCCGACGATAAGCCGAAGTACGGCAGTCAATCTGGGAAAGAGAAGTAAGCCGCGCACAACCTGCCGGTCGTAGCTCATCGGCAAAGACTGCGGATGCCGATGTTTGTGCCATCGGATGGAGGCGCGGCAGGGATGACCAATTCACGGACGACCGGCTGGCGGATGCTGTGCCTTGGCGCGGTGTTTGTCGCGTGCGGCTGCGCACAGACTCGCGGCCGAGCCGTCACGAATGCTCGGACAAATCAGCCGGAACGCGCTAGCGTCCGGTTTGGACCGCAAGACACTGGCACCGACTTAGACACCGACACCGACGAACCGGACGCTAGCGCGTTCCGGCTCAATGCCGCACCCGCGCAGGCGAATTCGCCCATTCAACTCGTCAGCGCCGAGCAGGTGATCGACACTCACCATCGCGAGTCGATCAGCCGGAACGCGCTAGCGTCCGGTTCGGAGGCGTCCGATGCGTCCAAGGCGCAGGAACCAGACGCTAGCGCGTTCCGGCTGATTGCGGCTGAGGCAGAGTTCAAGGCCGATCAAGCGCCAGCAATCGTGCCGCTCACGCTGGACGACGTAATCGGCTCTGTCATCGCGAGCTATCCGTTGCTGCGCTCGGCGATGTTTGGACGGAACATCGCGCAAGGCGATCTGCTCGCGGCCAATGGTGAGTTCGATCTCAAGCTGAAGGCCGACTCGCTCAACATGCCGCTCGGTTTTTATGAGAACTATCGGCAGGCTGTCGGGGCCGAGCAACCGTTGTTTGGCGGCGGGTCGGTGTTCGGCGGCTATCACATCGGAACGGGTAACTTTCCGGTATGGTACGGCGATCGCCGGACAAAACTCGGCGGCGAGTTCAAAGCGGGGGCAATCATTCCGCTGGCTCAGAATCGCAACATCGACGATCGCCGCGCGGGAGTCTGGCGCGGCAGTTGGGAAGTGCAATCGGTCGAGCCAGAGATTCAGGCCCAGCTCATCGCCTTCATCCAGGCCGCGTCGATCGTGTATTGGAATACCCTCGCTGCCGGACAGAACGTCCGCATCTCCGAAGATCTGCTGAAGAACGCGACCGAACGAAACGACGGTCTGACTCGCCGAGTCGAACAAGGGGACGCTCCGGAAATCGAGCTGACGGACAATCAACGTTTGATCGTCTCGCGCCGCACGAAGCTGATCGACGCACGTCGCAAGTTTCAGCAATCGACCTACAAGCTCTCACTGTTCCTGCGCGATGAGTCCGGTCAACCGCGAGTCATCAACGAATCTCGCCTGCCGCGAGAGTTCCCGAACGTCGACGATCCGTCGCAGCTCAACTTCGATGCGGACATTCAATCGGCAATCGCGAATCGCCCGGAACTGCGAGCACTCGCGATCCTGCGCGAACAGCTCAACATCGATCTCGCGAACGCACAAAATTTGTGTCTGCCACAAGTCGATGCCGTGCTCGTCGGCTCGCAAGACGTCGGCAATGCGGCCGATCCGAAGAAGGACGACAAGTCGCCGTTTGAGCTGGAAGGTGGCCTGATCGCCAGCGTCCCGCTGCAACGCCGAAAAGCGCGGGGCAAGTCGCAGGCCGTCGAGGGAAAACTGGCTCAGTTGCAAGCCAAGACGCAGTTCACTCGGGAGAAGATCGTCGCCGAGGTGCAATCCGCCAGTGCCGCGTTGAACGCCGCGTTCCAGCAGCTTGAGCAAGCTCATGAGTCGCTCGAACTCGCTCGCAAAATGGAAGCCGCCGAACGTCGCAAGTTCGATCTCGGCGACAGCAACCTCCTGCTGGTCAATCTCCGCGAACTATCCACCGCCGATGCCGCCGCCACCGAAGTCGATGCGCGCCTGAACTTCTTCGACGCTCAAGCCGACTATCGCGCCGCGCTGGCCAACGACGTTGTTCCGTAAGGTTGTTGGGCTCTCCGCAATTCGCAGAATGAACCTCTGATGAACGACGAGTTGGTTCCGAAGATTCGCATTCAGACCTGCAACGACTCGCCGATTCGAGCGGACGGCGAGTTCGTGTTGTATTGGATGATCGCGTTTCGGCGGACGACTTGGAATTTCAGCCTGCAACGTGCGGTTGAATTGGCCGTTGAGTTGCAGAAGCCGTTGGTCATCTTCGAGCCGCTGCGGATCGGATATCGCTGGGCCAGCGATCGAATTCACCGGTTCGTGATCGACGGGATGGCCGAAAACGCCGCTTGCATCGCCGCGTTGAAGAATCCCGGCGTGCTGTACTTTCCGTATGTCGAACCGGCGGCAGATGCTGACAAAGGACTGCTGGCGGCATTGGCCGATCGGGCTTGCGTCGTCGTGACTGATGATTTCCCGTCGTTCTTTCTGCCTCGCATGGTCGCTGCTGCGGCGTCTCGATTGCCGGTTCGATTGGAGGCTGTTGATTCCAACGGACTGCTGCCGCTGCGCGCGACGGACCGAGTCTTCACGACGGCGTTCTCGTTTCGAGCGTTCTTGCAGAAGCAATTGCCAGAGCATCTCGAACAGTTTCCGCAGCCCGATCCACTGGTTGCCTTCCGTAGCCAATCTCGCCAGAGATTGGGGAGCCGCGCACAGACCCAATCTCTGGCGAGATTGGCTACGGAGATCGCCACGCGCTGGCCTGCGGCATCGGCAAAACTTTTGGCGGACGACGCGGCGGAACTCGCGGGGTTGCCGATCGATCACTCGGTCGGCGTCGTGAAAGCACGTGGCGGTTCGACGGTCGCTCGGAAAAAGTTGGCGAGCTTTTTGGATCAAAGCCTGCCGCAGTACGCCGCCGGAGCCAACGACCCGGATATCGACAATCGCAGCGGGTTGTCGCCGTATTTGCACTTCGGCCACATCTCGCCGCATGAATTGTTTCGCGAGTTGATGACTCGCGAAGAATGGTCTCCACACT
>CAZPUJ010000138.1:0-18933 GCA_964589725.1 uncultured Planctomycetaceae bacterium | reverse complement strand
ATGTTCCAGGCAATCTGCTCCATCGAGTCGCCGAACTTGCTGAAGTACTTCACATAATGCAGTTCCGCGCCGCCCCGAAACCACGGAATCACCACGCGAGTCGCCAAGACGAGATACACAGCTCCAAACACGGTGACGCATAGACCGAGGATGAACTGCGGCCAGAAAGCGGAAAGTCGTACGAGCCGAGCAGCCAGTAGCCAACTTAGCCACGCGGCCAGCAGCCAACTTAGCCCGACGGCTGCTGGGAGCCGCCAACTTAGCCCGGCGGCGGCGAGGAGCCCACTTTGCCCGGCGATGACGGCTAGGGACCGACTTAGCCCGGCGGCCAGCAGCCAACTTACCCCGGCGGCGGCTAGATCCCAACGCGGAAAGTTGACAGCCAGGTTGAAGTCTCCGTCCGCTTTCCGTTTTCCGCATTCCGCATTCCAACTGAGCCAAGCTCGCGTCGCGATCCACACCCCCAGCGGAGCGATGATGATCGAGTAATCCTCCTTCGCTGACAGAGCAAACAACAGCAACACAACCGCCCGACGCAACCGACCTTGCTCCAATTGATCGAACGCGAACAGAAAGAACGGCACACAAAAACTCTCAGGCCGAAAAGTTTTCAGGTCGACCTCGATATCCAGAAAATGCAGCGGGAAATACAGCAAGTACGCTCCCGCCAGCAACAGCCCCGCGCGATCCGATCCGGTCGCCCGTCGAGCCATCCGAAAAACCGGGATCGCTCCCAAAGCCAACGCTGTCGATTCGCACAGCTCCAGCAATAGGTGCGACGGCCACAGCCAATGCAACGGCAGCAACAACAGATGCACGACCTGAATGTGCTCTCCCAGGAACAGCCCCTGATCGAGATAACTGCGAAAACCCTTCCCGTGCGTCAGATTCCAGAGATGCTCCTCGTACATCGCCGAGTCGCCATGCGGAATCCGCAGGTTGAACCACAACTGCCAATTCATCGCCGTGAAGATGATGATGTAGATCGCGATCAATACCGCGAGCGAAATGAATGCCGCGCGGCGCGTTGGCGCGAGAGCGGGAGAGGGGGAGAAGGGGAGAGGGGGAGAAAAGGCGAATGGATGCACGAGCCAACCGGCCAGCGCGACGGACATCCATAAGTGCGGCGACACGAGCAAAAGGCGTTCAAGGCTCTCAAACCCGATGCCGAACGCCAGCAGCCGCGACAACTCCCACACACCCATTAGCCACCACCAGCCAAACGCGAACCCAGACTGTGTCAGCGAGTCACTCCAACTCACACGCGTCGTGCGCCGCACCAGAACGCCGGCGACCAGTCCACTCACCGCCGCGAACACCAACCAAACAAATGCCAGCGGCAGAAAATCCACTTCCGCCAGCCGCCCTCCCGAATTGCCGTGACTCACTCGGCCGCCGAGACATTCCACGGTCGAACGCCACTTGCCGCCGCTGAGCATGTTCGACGAAATCGTTTCCGACGACAGAATCGTCTGCCAACTCATCGCCTGTGAGACAACACCACCCAGCACACATAGGCCGGCGAACACAGGCTTGCGAGAAACGATCGATCGAAATGAGTCTGGCTGGGGCATTGGCAAATCTTACTGCCCCGCGTTCCGACCTTCATCCGCTTGGACTGATCGCCCCAACCGTTTAGTCTTCGCGGCATCATGTCGCATCCCTACAGCCACATCCCGGAACTGATGAACCTCGAGGCCGGCCGCGGCATCGTGCGCATCCCGGTCGAACTGGATGTGCCGTTCACGCCGCGAGTCCGAGCACTCGTCGATACCGCTGAGTTTCAGCGTCTATCGCACATCTCACAGTTGGGACTCGCCGCGCGCGTTTATCCCGGAGCGACTCACACACGGTTCGAACACGCGCTCGGCGTGTTCTTAAACGCGCTCAAGTATCTTTGGCAGTTGGGTCGCGATCCGCGATTTTCGTCAATCGTCGATGAACATCGCGCCGAAGTGCTGATGGTTTCGGCATTGCTCCACGACTTGGGTCATTGGCCGTTCTGTCACCCGATCGAAGACATGGACCTGCCCGAGTTATTGCATCACGAAGCCTTTGCCGCCGAGTTCCTGCGACCCGAGCGTGAGTTGGCTCAAGTGTTACGCGACGATTGGCATGTCGATCCGGCGGAAGTTCTCGACGTGCTCGTTCCTCAAACGAACTCCGCACCATTGCGGTTAATGCGGTCGATTCTTTCGGGCCCGATCGACATCGACAAAATGGATTACCTCGATCGCGACAGTCTGCACTGCGGCGTGCCGTACGGCCGCCACTTCGACAAGCAGCGACTGATTCAATCGCTGCTCATCAACGAAACAGGTGACGGGTTGGCGTTGAGTGCGAAGGGCAAGACGGCCGCCGAGCTGATGGTCTTTGCGCGGTGCGTGATGTTCAGCGAGGTTTACTGGCATCACGCCGTTCGTTCCGCGACCGCGATGTTCGCTCGCAGTTTCTTCGAGTTGCGGCAACAGTTCGACCTCAAGACGTTCTTTCAATTGACCGAATCTGAAACGATCCACCTGCTTCGACACGCCGCTCGCGGCACGGAGTTGGAACCGCTGGCCGAAGGAGTCTTTGGCCCGAAGCGTCGTCTGTTCAAACGAGTCGTCGAGTACAGCCACTCGCTTGCGCCCGAGTTGTATCAGCAACTGGCAGGCCGACCCTATGAGTTCCACGTCCGTTGCGGACGCCGCCTGTGCGAGTCATTTTCGAGTCTGCTCGGCCGCCGGTTAGCGCCAGTTGACATCCTGATTGACGCTCCGCCGCCGCATCGCGAGGTCGAGTTCGAGGTCTCGATCTACTTCCCTAAGGAACAGGTCTATCGCCCGTTGCACCGCGTCTCACCCGTCGTCGACGCGCTTGCCAAAACGCAGTTCGACGACTTCGTGAAGCGCGTGCGCGTGTTCGCCGAACCAAACGTCGCTCAAGAATTGTCAAAACTTCCGTCTTTCCGCGACGAACTCCAAAAGGCAATCACGATGGAACGAGGTGCAGCATGCGTCTGAGTTCGTGTCTCAGTGCGATCATCTTGAATTTGACCGGCCTCGCTCTATTCGGAGCCGAACCTCCCAAGCTCGACACATCGCGCGGCGATCAGATGATCGCCGAATACTTTCGGTTGGAGACCGCCAAGCTACGTGACGCCTGCTTAGCGGACATTCATTCGGCCGACGATTGGAACGCGAAGAAGGGCGAGTACCGGCGGCAGTTGCTCGAGATGCTCGGCCTCGACCCACTGCCGGAGCGGACGGAGTTGCAGCCGGTCGTCACCGGCAAGACCGAGCACGACGAGTTCGTCGTTGAGCGGCTGCAATTTCAGTCGCGGCCCGGCTTGTACGTCACCGGCGATTTGTATCTTCCAAAACAGGCGAGCGGGGGGCGTCAGCTCCCTGATGTGTCCAAATCTTCCCTGGCAACCGATGCCAAAAGCGGCGAGACGTCCGCAGGCATCAGGGGGCTGACGCCCCCCGCTCGCCAAGACGCGCGCCTGCCCGCAATCCTTTACCTCTGTGGACACGGTGGAGTCAAAAAGGACAACGTCAGCTTCGGCAATAAGGTTCACTACCAGCATCACGGAGGCTGGTTTGCTCGCAATGGGTACGTCTGTCTGATCATCGACTCGCTGCAATTGGGCGAGATCGAGGGCATTCATCATGGCACGCATCGCTACGACCGCTGGTGGTGGTTGAGTCGCGGCTACACGCCGGCCGGCGTCGAGGCGTGGAACTGTATGCGAGCACTCGACTACCTGCAGTCTCGGCCGGAGGTCGATGCCGACAAGCTCGGCGTGACGGGACGTAGCGGCGGCGGAGCGTATTCGTGGTGGATCGCGGCGATTGACGAGCGAATCAAGGCTGCCGTGCCGACCGCCGGCATCACCGACTTGCAGAATCACGTCGTGGACGGAGTCGTCGAAGGACATTGCGACTGCATGTTCTGCCTCAACACGTACCGCTGGGATTATCCGCTGGTCGCCGCGCTCGTCGCGCCGCGAGCGTTGCTCATCAGCAATACCGACCGCGATTCGATCTTTCCGCTGGATGGTGTGTATCGAACGTACTCGAAGGTCCGCCGCTTGTACGAACTGCTCGGCAAACCGAACGACGTCGCGCTGCAGATCACGGCGGGAGGGCACAGTGATACGCAGGAACTCCACATTCACGCCTTCCGCTGGTTCGACAAACACCTCAAAGGGATCGACCGCCCGATTGACAAGCCGGCGGTGAAGTTCTTTCAGCCGGAACAGCTCAAGGTCTTCGAGACACTGCCAAGCGATGAACTCAACACGAAGATTGACGAGACATTCGTCGCCGCCGCGCCGACGCCAACCCGTCCGGCTGACGAAGCCGCCTGGCGGATGATGCGAGACGCATGGCGGCAACAACTCGGCGAAAAGGTCTTCCGCGGCTGGCCGGAGCCGGGTTCCCTGCTCGATCTGCAAGAAGCCTTCTCGGCCGAAGCGGAGGGTGTGTGGTTGCGAGCGTTTGATTTTTCCAGTCAGCCGGGGATCACCTTGCGATTGTTTGTGGCGCAGCGAGCGAAGCTCGACAAAGCGGAACTCGTCGTCGTGAACCCGCTCGATGCGGCAGGCTGGACTGAGTTCCTCGCGATGTATCGTCCGGCGTTTGAAGCGCAACTCAAGGGTGAGTTGGCTAAGGCCGGGATTGGAATTAACCCGGACTCGGCGGATGGATCCCTCACCCCAGCACTCTCCCAAAGGGAGAGGGAACAAGCGCAGTGGGAGTCCAAAAAAAAGATGTTCGAGTCGTTTCCGTGGGTGATGGCCTACGTGACTCCGCGAGGCATCGGCCCGACGGCGTGGGATCAATCGCCCAAGAAGCAGACGCAGCATCGCCGACGGTTTTATCTGCTCGGCCAAACGCTCGAAGGGATGCAAACCTGGGACATCCGCCGAGCCATCCAGGCCACTCGCGCGGTGACCGGGCTCGCCGACACGCCGCTGTGGCTGCAAGGACATCGGCAGATGGCGGCGTTGTCCCTGTACGCGACTTTGTTCGAGCCGAACGTGAAACGGATCGACCTGCACGAACTTCCGAAGTCTCATCGCGACGGCCCCGCGCTGTTGAATGTGTTGCGTGTGTTTGACCTGCCTCAGACGGTCACGCTGGCGGCGGAGCGGTCTCAGGTTGTCATCTATCAAGCGGAAGACAGCGGTTGGGAGTTTCCGGCCACGGTCTCGAAACAGCTTGGCTGGGAGAAACGGTTCCAGTTTCGCAAGCCGCCAGACACATCGCCGCAAAGCGGGACGACACCCGAAAAGAGCGTTCCTTGACTTCGCATTGGCTGTCCCTCAAAACACCTTTCGGCGATCACATGCCGTGCATTCCAGCGTTTGCCTGAGGTCAGCGTCTGTCGGGGCCGATTGAGGCTTTGAAAGGAATCTGTTTTGAGCGGCCAACTTACGACTTTTCTGCCGATCTTCTTATTCATCGCCATTCTGTTGGGGTTCGTGATCACAAACCTCGTGCTGGCGCATACGATTGGGCCAAGGAAAAAGACTGCCGTCAAAGAGATGCCGTATGAGTCGGGGATGGACCCCGTCGGCGATGCTCGGCAGCCGTTTGATGTGAAGTTTTATTTGGTCGCGATTCTGTTTCTGGTCTTCGATGTCGAACTGCTGTTCCTCTACCCGTGGGCAGTCAGCGCGTACGTCGAGAAGCCCGTAGAGTGGGCTGGATCACCCTTTGAACAACCCGTGCCAGCAATGCATCTCGGTCACGCGAGTCCCGGAATTCCGATCGAGCTGCGTGGCACGGTGTTCGGTGTGATGCTGGTGTTCATCGCGACGCTGGCGATCGCGTACGTCTACGCGTGGCGGAAAGGTGTTTTCAAATGGCGGTAGGTGGACTTCCCGAAAACGTGTTCATGACGACCGTCAATGCGGCGGCGAGTTGGTGTCGCAAGAACAGTCTCTGGCCGATGCCGTTCGCGACGGCGTGTTGCGGCATCGAGCTGATGGCGACGGCGTCGTCTCGGTACGACCTCGCCAGGTTCGGGGCCGAGGTCATGCGGTTTAGTCCTCGGCAGTGCGACCTGATGATCGTGGCGGGCCGAGTCGTTATGAAAATGATGCCCGTGCTACAGCGCATCTGGCTGCAAATGCCCGAACCGAAATGGTGCATCTCGATGGGAGCCTGTGCCTGCTCCGGCGGCGTGCTCGACACGTATGAAGTCGTACAAGGCGTCGATCGCTTTATGCCGGTGGACATGTACGTTCCGGGCTGCCCGCCTCGGCCGGAGCAGCTCATTCAGGCGATCATGGACCTGCAAAACATAATCCAAGCCACCGGCACGCTCAACGGCACCGAATTTGGCCTGCGAACTCAACCTACCGGCCCGACCCCGTTCGATCGCAATGAAATATGGCGTGTCGAAGACGCGGCGCTCGCGGCAAAGGTGGGCGGGTTTGGAGTGTGATTTGCTCGTATAGATTTCTTCGAAGAGGCCGCGATATTCCCGCCAGCGCACATCGGTGTCATCGCCGGAGAAGACGGCTTGCGGCGTTCTTTGCGGGTCGGATACGTTGTGTTTAACGTGACCTTGGCTCTGGCATTGTCGCTGGTCCAAACGCGAGGACGAGTGGGATGGCGGATCTGATGGCGGTCGGTCCAGACCCGATGCAAACTTGGCGGCGTCCAATCCCGAAAGGGGAAACGATCCGTCTGGGACGAGCGCCTCGGAGTGGTTGGGCGGTTCCGTGGGATGCGTTGATCTCGCGCGAGCACGCGGAAATGCAGTTGGAGGGGGACGTCCTGCACGTGAAGCGGCTGGACGCTTCGCGCAACCCGATTTACTACCAGGAGGCCGACTCGCAAGAGTTCGTGCTCACGACCGGCGAGCAATTCCGCATCGGTCGCACGGTCTTTCAGTTGGTTTCCGCCGACGTCGACGACGACAGTCCTGTTCCAATGGAAGAGCGTTCGTTCGCCCCTGAGGAATTGCGGAAGTTTTCGTTCCAAAACGCCGACCTGCGCCTGGAAGTGCTCGCCAAGTTGCCGACGGTAATTTCACAGACTGCCACGGATGAAGACCTGGCCACAAAAATCGTGGGTCTGTTGTTGGAAGCGATTCCGAACGCCGAAGCCACTGCGGTCGTGTGCTTTGGCGAACTCACGCCGGAAGCCCGGCCCAAGACCATGCGCTGGGACAGCCGCAATGAAAACCTCCGATTCACCCCCAGCCGGCGGTTGATGCTCAAGGCCTTGCAAGCCGGGCAGGGAGTGTGGCACATCTGGGGAGACCACGACGCAAGCAACCCGGCCTTCACCGTGAACGATTCGTTGGATTGGGCGTTCTGCATGCCGTTCAAGGACGAGGCGTGTCGGGGTTGGTGCTTGTACGTGTGCGGCCAACAGCAGGCGCTCTTGGGGGGAAAAACAAACTCGGAAGAGAATCTCAAAGGCGATCTGCGATTCACGGAGTTGATCACCGACTTCATCGGCGCGATTCGTCAAGTCCGCATGCTGTCCAAGCAACAAGCGGGTCTGTGCCAGTTCTTTTCGCCGACGGTGCTTGAGACGTTGCGGCAGCACGACTCAGACAAACTGCTGGAGCCTCGGGAGAGCGACATCGCCGTCCTATTTTGCGACGTCCGCGGGTTTTCCAAGAAGTCCGAACAGTCGCAAGAGAATCTGCGCGAGTTGCTAAGTCGCGTGAGTGATGCGTTGGGTGTGATGACCTGCGGCATCATCAAGTACGACGGTGTGATCGCCGATTTCCAAGGGGACGCGGCACTCGGCTTTTGGGGCTGGCCGGCACCTCGCGAGGATGACCGACTGTCGGCGTGTCGCGCCGCGTTGCACATTCAGGAAGAATTTCGTCAGGCCATGCAGGACTCGCAGCATTCACTGGCGGGCTTTCAAGTGGGGATCGGCGTCGCTTACGGACGAACCATCGCCGGCAAGATCGGCACGACCGAGCAGGTCAAGGTGGGAGCGTTCGGCCCCACCGTGAATCTCGGCTCGCGGCTGGAATCCATGACCAAGCAATTGCGCGCCTCGATTCTGCTGGACGCGTCCACCGCCGATTACGTCCGCGCACAGTTGCCGCGGTCCGAGGGGCGTATCCGGCGGATTGGCTGCATTCTCCCCGCGGGCCTGACGCATGAGCTTGTGGTAAGTCAATTGCTGCCGCCTGCGGAAATCGACAATTCGATCACGGACGAGGACATCGCCAATTATGAATCTGCCGAAAAAGACTTCGTGGCCGGTCGCTGGCGCGAGGCTCTCGACAAACTCAATGATCTGCCGGTCCATGATCGAGTCAAAGAATTTCTGCTATCCTATATCGCTCAGAATGCTCAGAATAACTACGAGCCGCCGGTCGACTGGAACGGCGTGATTGTCATGCAATCCAAATAAGATCAGTCCCAGTCGGCCTGTGGCCACGGTGGTGCGGGATGAAAATTCACATCGTTCCCTCTTCGGTCGGCGCGTCGCAACGCCACCAGATTCTCGCGACTTACCTGATCAACGACGTAGTGGCCATTGACGCTGGCGCGCTGGGGTTCCTCTCACCGCTGGAGGCTCAACGCCAGATCCAGCATGTCTTCCTGTCGCACTCGCACCTGGATCATTTGGCCTCGCTGCCGGTGTTTGTCGACAACGTTTATCAATCGGGACCGGATTGCGTCTCGATCTGGGGTCACTCCAGTGTCTTGGACTGCCTGCAGCGCGATCTGTTCAACGACCGCTTGTGGCCGGACATGATTCGACTCTCTCAAGAGGAATCACCGTTCTTGCGTCTGCACGAACTGTTGGCTGAGCAGCCTGTCGAAGTCGCTGGTTTGCGGATCACACCGATCCCATTGAAGCACATCGTGCCGGCTTTCGGCTTCCTTATCGAAGAATTGTCCACCACAGCGACTGTCGTGTTCGTCTCTGACACCAGCCCCACCGATCGGATTTGGGACGTGGCCAATCAGCAGCGAAGTCTGAAGGCGGTGTTTCTGGAAGCCAGCTTCCCAAACTCCATGCGCTGGCTGGCGGATAAGGCGTTTCATCTCACGCCCGAACTGTTCCGTGATGAATTGAAAAAACTCGAACAGCACGTGCCGGTCTATGTGATTCACGTCAAGTTGGCGTTCGAGGACCAGATTCTTCGCGAGCTCCACGCTTTGAACCTGCCCAATCTACGAATCGCCGAGCCAGGTACGACGCTGACGTTTGAATGATTTGCGACTTGGAAACTGGTCTTGCAGTCTTCAAACGGACCGGGCTATGTTCCCGCTCCCTTCTGGTCTCGATCCGAGATCATTCCACGATTTGAAGTGCTCACGTCCTGAATTTACGTCCGGCGAAATTCGGCCGTCCCGCCTCGCCACTATTCCACCGACCGACAATATTCCTTTCGGAGTCACATGATGCGCCGCTTTCGTTGGCTGTCCGCCGAGCGATTCTTGATTTTATTGGGGCTTGTGGGTTGGACCGCGGGATGCAATGCGTCGCACGGCCTGATCACCAACAAGTCCGGCATGCTGCAGTACAATCAGGGCAACTATGCCGCCGCTCGCGGGGAGTTCCAGCGAGCTCTCATCGATCAACCGACGAACGCGGATTACGCCCACAACTTGGGAGCCTCGTTGAAGAAAACAGGGGATGTCCCCGGGGCCGAGCGCGCGTACCGACACGCCTTGTCCCTTGACCCGTCACACCAGCCGGCTCATCACAGCTTAGCCATGCTGATGGTGGAACAGGGACGATCTCAGGAAGCCAAAGATCTGCTGCAGCAGTGGGCTGACGTCGAACCCTATCGGCCGGAATCGCACATCGAGCTGGCTTGGATGCAACGCGAGGTGAGCGACACGGCCAGTGCGGAACAGAGCCTGCGCAATGCACTGCGAGTTTCACCGAACAACGAAATCGCAACCGCGCAGTTGGGTGACTTGTACCGAGCCTCAGGCCAGTCGGACCGGGCGGTGGCCATGTACCAGCGTTCGCTGCACGCGAACTGGTTCCAGCCGCAAGTGCAATCGCGGTTGGCGAGCTTGGGGTCGTCGCCCGTGCAAATGGGTCGGCCTGCTGGTCCGATGATTAACGGTGCCAATGCGATGGCGGGGTCTCCGGGCCAGCCACAAATGGCGATGTCAAATCCGTCGCCGATGTACAACGGTGGCGTGATTGCGGCACCCCTCGTGACGTCGCCTGCGGTGATCGGCGCGAACGGCTGGGTGCCGGCGGGAACGACCTCCGGGACACGACCGGTGGGTTCAGTGCCGGCACTACACCAGGCCAATTTTGACCCCGCGCACACCGACACTGCGAACGCGGACGTTCCGGAAGTATCAGCGCAGTGAGCGAGGTATTTCGGACTTGAGATTTCGGAATTCGGATTCGAAAAGCTCGTCAACGACAGCTCATTCGATCCGAAATCCGCGATCCGAAATCCGCAATCCCTTGACTCCATCGCGTCTGCCCGCTTCTCTTCGCCGTCTTCGCAGCGGATCGTCGGACGCAACGGCGCAGAAGGATCGTCTTTCCGCCGCCGAGCCAGCTTGGCTCGCCTCCGTTTTTCCCGCTCTAGCCCATGAGCCTTGGCATGTTTCGCATTTTGATCACGGACAATCTCGCCCCGGCGGGTTTGAAGATTCTGCAGGCGACGCCCGGCATCGAAGTCGACAATCGTTCGGGACTGAAGCCTCTCGAGGTTCGCGAGGCGATGAAGTCGGCCGACGGAATCATCATCCGCAGCGGCACCGAGCTTACGCCTGAATTACTCGAAGGACAATCACGGCTGAAAGTCATCGTGCGAGCCGGTGTCGGCGTCGACAACATCCATCTTCCGTCGGCGACTCGCGAAGGGATCGTCGTCATGAACACGCCGGCGGGCAACACGACCAGCACCGCCGAGCATACGATCACCATGATGATGGCCTTGTCTCGCAATGTGGCCGCCGCCGACGCGAGCCTGAAGTCCGGTAAGTGGGACCGCAAGAAGTTCACGGGCACGCAGCTCGCCGGCAAGACGCTGGCTGTGGTCGGCCTGGGTCGCATCGGACAGGCTGTCGCCAAGCGAGCTCTCGGTCTCGAAATGAAGGTCATCGGCTACGATCCGTTCCTCTCCGCCGACCGCGCTGCCGAACAAGGGATCGAATTGGTCCGCGACGTCGACGAGATCGTTACTCGCTGCGACTACGTGACGGTTCACACGCCGCTCGACGACAGCACGCGCGGCCTGATCAACGCGGCGCGGATCGCGACAATGCGGAAAGGCGTGCGGATCATCAACTGCGCTCGCGGCGGCATCGTCGATGAGAACGCTCTGGCCGACGCGCTGCAGTCCGGACACGTCGCCGGTGCGGCGCTCGACGTCTTCGTCGAAGAACCGCCGCCGTCTGATCATCGTCTGCTGAAGCTACCCAACGTGCTCATCACGCCGCATTTGGGTGCGTCAACCGATGAGGCTCAAGAGTCGGTCTCCATCGAAGCGGCCGAGATCATCACCGGCTTCTTGCTGCGGAATGAGGTCCGTTATGCAGTGAACCTCGTGCCGATCACCGCCGCCGAGATGAAAGACATGAAGCCGTACCTCGACCTCGCCTACCGCTTGGGCTTGCTGATGAGTCAGCTCCAGAAGTCGGCGAGGATTCAGTCGGCGAAGCTGCATTACCGCGGCGACGCCGCGACGAAAAAGACCAAACTGATCACCGCCAGTTTCACGTCCGGCCTGATGCGCTCCGCCGATGACAGTGGTGTGAATATCGTCAACGCCGAAATGCTGGCTCGCGAGCGAGGCATCAACATCACGGAATCTTCTTCCTCCGAGCGTGGCGATTTCTCCACGCTGGTCAGCGCCACGGTCGTCACCGACACCGGCGAACTCACCGCCGCCGGCACGATCTTCGGCAATCAGTTCCTGCGACTCGTGAAGCTCGGCGACTTCCACTTGGACGCGTATCTCGACGGGCAGTTGTTGATGTATCATCACATCGACGCGCCAGGCCTGATCGGCTTCATGGGAACCGTCTTTGGAAAACACAACGTCAACATCGCGCACTTGTCCTTGGGTCGCAAAGTCCCCGGCGGTCCGGCGGTCGCCGTGCTGAATCTGGACAACGCCCCGTCCGCCGAATCGCTGGCCGAGATCTCGACGCACGATAAGGTGATTGCCGTGGATGTTGTGCGACTGCCGCCCGCCGCCGCGCCCTTGCCGTGGTTAGTCAGCAACTGAGGACGCACGTGGCGTTCATTGATGCCAATCGCCGATGAACGGCAAATAAAAGTCACGCCACTCGCGCTGGAACCACACGGGGGACGACGGGAAACCTTCTTGGCCAAGAGCATCCACGGCAATGACGTAATACCGGCGAGCCGGCTTGCCTGCAGATTCGTCTTGGAAGTTCGTTTCCGAGATCGGATTCGCGGTCAGCCGCGAGACCTGGTCTTTGTCGTAGCGGCCATCCATCCGATAGACGCGATAACCAGCGATCCCTTGTTCGAGATTCGGCGACCATTTCAAGTGGCAAGTCGTTCCGTCCTCGCGGCAGAAGACCTGCTGCGGTGAAGATGGAATTGTGAACCATGCTGAGGACGGTCCACTTTCTTTGCCGGCGTCATCGACCGAACGAATCCGGTAGGCGAACACCGCCTTGCGATACTCGCGCCCGGACTCATCGAGATGCTCAGCGTGCAACGGACGATCGAAACTCGGTTCACCGTCGATCGTTTGCGGCTCGTTCAGATTGATCGTCGTGTCCACGAATGACGTCGTCTTGAGTGGCTCGGACGTGAGCCGCTGAAACGGCCCGATGCGTCGGATGGCTCCGACCACCGGTTCCGCCAATGGTGGCGTGCGTTGCTTGAGCCGACGAAGCTGATCGTCGCTCCAGACTTCGACGACCGCACGCTCGACGTGATACGGCAAAGTGGCCGCGTCACTCCGTGACGCGGATTTCCCGTCGCGGAGCGACGGGTCTACGGGGACAGTCCAACTGATCTCCACACATTGCGGTCCGATGACCGAAACGACTCCGTCCTCAACCAGCGGCAACTCGGTTCGCGGTTTCACGACAGGTAACGCGGACTGACCGGCCGGTGTCTCACCGAATCGGTATGTCCAAACCTGCTGTTCGCGCGGCTTGCTCGTGCAGTTTTCGAGGATCGCGAGATTCAGCTCCGGAGCGAAGATCAAGTTCCGTGCGCGATTGCTGGACGATTCGGGCTCGGCTGCCGGATTCATCCGCTGCCAGCGATTGGCTCCGGCGTCGTAGGCCCACGTCTGCAATTCGTGAGTTGCGGACTCATCCTTACCCGTCGTGATCTTGATGATCGCCAGCACGACGCGATGTATCGGATCGTAGGTCAGCACCGCGTCGTTCTTGTCGGTCGGCGGTTGGATCTCCGGCTTCATGTCGCGCCACTCGTTGCGGCGGACGTCGTAGGTCCAAGTGTGAACGTCGTTGTCGAACTGCGAGCCGAACAACACATGCAGCTTGCGAGCCTCATCGTAGGCCATGTTCCCACCGCTGCGACCGGCCGGTTCATTCGCTGGCTTGGGCCAGCGCCACTCGTTCCGCGCCGGGTCGTAGAGCAACGTCCCTTCGTGGCTCCCCTCGCCGCCGAAGACCACGACGAGCTGTTCGTCGCTGTCCCACGAGGCACAGCGATACGGAGCCAATCGGGGCGTCGGCAACGGCTGGCGGTTTCGCCAGCGGTTCTCGCCGAGGTCGTAGGTCCACACGGACGAGTCATTCAAATACAGCTCGCGAGCCCACTGCCACCCGTGGCTGCCGCTGAAGAACGGAAACCGCAAATACCGCCCGCTCGTCGGGTCGTAAACATTCTGAGCGTTGCAGCAGACCCCCGGCGGCGACGTATTCGGCTCCTTGAGCGTCCACTTCGCCGTCGCCAAATCGAACGTCCAAACCTCCGCCCCCTGCTCGCCGCCGCCCCCTTGATTGTGCCCGCCATACCTCACGAGCAGCCGATGTCGCCGATCCCAAACACACGCCCCCTCATACCCCAACCGCGGAGAGACCGGCGCGTCAGCTAACGGAGTCCGCTTGACCCACACATTCGCCGGTTGAGTCGAGATGGTTGGAGGTTCGGCAGTGGCGGCGGTCGCGAAGCTGATCATCAGAAATTGCAAAACAAAGAATTGCATGAACGGACTGCGGCGGTAAGACAGAATTGAGAGTCGCTGAGAAATCATTGTTGGCACCTCTTAGACGTGTTTCGGTGCGGATTCCGCGATTCACTGGACTCTTGGATGGCCTCGCTGTTGGGGTCGATCCCGGAGTGCTTGATACTGCTTTCGACTCAATTCGCGCCGAGTGGAATCGTACTGCAATAGGTCTTCCTGCCACGGAGATTCGCCTAAACAGCGGATGCGGACCTTTGCGACGTTTTTCTCTTCGATGTGGTGGATCTCAAAAGTTCTTCCCTGCCATCGGAACTTGGCTGGGTCCAAAGAAAACCATAACCATCCCCGATCGTGGGAAATACGCTCCCAGCCGCTGTGTCGAGGAAGCTGGTCGACTTCGATTGGATCAATCGTGTGAAGATCCTCCGACCGAAGAATCGATTCCGACTCATCGAGCGGCAGCAGATCAAAATGGTCATCGCGCCATTTGTAGACGGAACGATGAGTGTTCATTGAGAAGGATTCGTAAAGAAAAAAGTCATCGTTTCGCCGAAAGATGTAGTAGCTGTTCGGATGAAATGAGACGCCGTCGGGAATCGAGCCCCGAATCCGTTTCTCGCTTCCGCTCTTTGACAGCACAACAACTTCCTGAAAATGACCCATCGTGATGCTGGGAGGCGAAGCGAGAGAACCCGGTCGAAGGACGACATGATCCACTTGCAGAAAGCACCAAGCCTCATCTGGTCCGGCGACGATTTGTATGGGTCCGCACCGATCCCACGTCAAATACGGCTGAAATACTCCAGTCCCGATGCAAATCGCTCCCACGAAAAGCAGCACGCCAGCGAGCAACATGAAAACTCGAACGCGGCTCATGAGGTTGCGTTTACACCGACAGGGTTAAGACGTGAATGTTGTTTGTGTGATGCTGATCGACCGAATCGCTCAGCGGTTTATTCGCGCTGTTCGCGGAAGTCAATCAGCGGCTTGAGGTCGTCCCGGAGCGGCTGAGCCTCTCCCGTTTGGGAGTTCGGCGGGCTTTCGGAATCGACCCGATCTGTGAGTGGTTGATTCCCGGCCGCCCACGAGAAATCCGGCGGAGGAGCCGTCGATGGCTGCGATGTCGTTCGGCGAATTGACCAGCATCCCAGGAGGAGCAAGGCGCGAAACTGAAAGCTCAACAGAACTGCGACCGTGATCAAACTCAGCACCTCACCCCCGGCCCCCCGAAATTTCTATGCGACGATTTCCTCAATCGTTACCCTCATTCGCAATTGCCCGAGTTCCATGTTCAAGAACCAGACAAGGAGCCCACTCACCAACACCGTCAGCAGCTTCGCCCAGCCAGCCGCTTTGCCACGGCGCACGACCGCTTGCGTGATGAAAAACAGCACGGCTGGCGGCACGCACAGGTAGGCCAGTATCCCCATTCCTAATTTGCCCCACCCGTGCTCAAACTGGGCGGCAACACAGAACGTCACGAACGCCGACACATACGCGAAGCCAACGACCAGCAGGGCATTGGCTGCGGATCGACGAGTGACCGCTTCACTCGGCTGGGAGTTTTCCGCCATGACCAGTCTCACATTGCCGACATCTCAATCTCTCGCCGGCTCAACCTTCGTGCATGGAGATCGCTCAGCGGTTTATTCACGTTGTTCGGGGAAGTCAATCAGCGGCTTGTGGTCGTCCCGGAGGGGCTGAGGTTCTCTCGCATTTGATGTCGGCGAGCCAACGGTCGTTATCAGTCAAGTGATTGGCAACCGAGAACGCTGGTCATGGTGGTTGGTCCGTGCCAAACTGGCCTCCGAGAACCACTGGAACGGAACCACGAGGTGGGTGATGAAAGACCGGCCAACGGTCGGCGAATTGCTCGCTGAACCAACTGTGTTCGCGGGAATGCGGCAAGCATTTGACGAGAGTGACGTGGGTGGCTCTCGGCCCGCAGAGCAGGGCGGGTTCTTGGTGCGCGATCCGCAAAGCGGAATGATGCGCGCGGCGCGGTTGCCAGCGTCGGGGCGGGATTCTTTGGCGTATCCTCTGTGCGCGGACGGTCGCTATCAGGGGCAAGACATCGTGGGCAGCTTTCACACTCACCCGAACTTGGGACCGGAATGGCGGCAAGAGCCAAGCCCTCAAGACATCCGCTTGTCCAAAGACTATCCTGAAACCATGGGGCTGCATCAGTTCGTCATCAGCCGAGAGACGATCTATCACATCGACAACGATGGACTGGTGGCCGCACTGGGCAGAACCGCTGAGTTGCTCAATTTGCCATTGAAGGAGACAAATCCATGAGCGTCGGCACGGAATCCAACTACGACACACAGCTCGTTCGTGGAATTCGCACCGCGCTGCGAAAAGCCCGCGAGTTGGGCTATCAAGTGGAAGTCATGGACATCACCGCTTCAGTCTCGGAGGGTGTCTGCAGCGTCCACTTCGCACCACTGGCGACTCCGGGCTACATCGCGACTGGCGGCGATCTGACATTGACCGTCAATCCCGAAACCGACGAATTCATTCACATCGAGCGTGGGCAATAGTTTTACGGCCGCCGATCCTCTTCAGCCTGTTGTTGGCGGTACTGCTCCATCGCTTGCAGCCATTCATCAACCAGCGGTTCGTTCGCAAGCATCCCTTGCACGCGCTTCCACGGATTCCCCAGTCGCTGATTTGGTGGACGCGCTTCATTTGCGCTGTTCGCGGAAGTCAATCATCGGACGTTAGTCGTCCCGGAGCGGCTGAGCCTTTCCCGCATTTAATGTCGTTGAGCCAACGGCAGCGCGGTCGGGCCACCAGCGAAGAGAGCGAGGCATTACTGCAAGCCGGAGGCTTGGAAGCCATTAGCCGGTGGTTGAGCGCAGCGACACCACCGGTCGGGGTGATGAGGGTCATTGATGATCCCGGAGGGATCACAGCAATCGGCTGGCTTCGCTGGCACCCCTGCCGGGGTGCGATTACCGCGCGATTCTGAATCCGGTGGTGTCGCTGCGCTCAACCACCAGCTAATGGCTGCGAACCCTTCGGGTTCAGACTGGCACCTGGATGCCGGCCAGTTTCGATTTGGTCTTCGACGGCCGCAAAGGCAAATTGGTCCGGAGCCGGCATGTCGTTCGGAATGTCCACCACTCCATGCTTCGCAACATTTCTGGCGGCGACCACAGCCGCCATCCAAATTCACGTTTCTCACGACGCCACCAAACCCAACTCTTGCAGCTTGGCCAGACATTCGTCTCGTTCACGGCTGCGCGTCAGCTCGCGCCACGAGGGGTCTTGCACGGCGAGAAAGTCCTCGACTGACAGCGGCGGGACGCGCTGGTTCGCGGAGGCGAATTGCATCAGACGTTGAATGACGCCGGTCTCGATCCGCGACAACCCGGAACTTTGCAGTCGATAATCCTCGAACGCTTCCCACACCAGTGGGAACAACGGTTGCACGATCTTGCGGCCGATCGTCGCCGAGTATTCGCGAATCTCCAACTGCGCATGCTCGTCCATTCGCAGGGCCAGGAAGTGCAGCAAATTATGCAGATCGATTTTCCAATAGGCTTCGGTGTATGTCGACAACGGCAAGTCCTTGCGAGCCTGTTCGCGCGCGACGCCCGCAGCCAGTCGTTCTTGATACACGCGGCGCGCGTGCTCTTGCAGGTCGCGTTCGGCAGCCGTCATCTGTTCGCCGACCTCGGCCGACAGCGGCAAGTCGCTCCCTTGCCGGTTGTTTTGTGCTTGCGAACGCCACTCGTCCGCCGGCGTCGTCTGCGCCGAATCAATCGCGATCGAATATCGGGTGCTGTACTCGTTGACACTCGCGGTACGGTGCCGAATCCACTGTCGCCAACAGTCCATCGGCACGCGAACTAGAAATTTCAATTCGGCCATTTCAAATGGCGTCGTGTGCCGGTGCCGCAGCAGATACCGGATCAGCGTCCGGTCGTCGGAGGCTTTGCGAGTTCCCTCGCCGTAACTGACGCGAGCCGCCTGAACGACGGAACTGTCGTCTCCCATCACGTCGACAAGACACACAAAGCCGTCGTCGAGGACAGGAAATTTCTTCCAGCGAAGCTCCATCAACAGTTGTTGGCGGTCGGTCGCTGCGGCGGCGGAATCGGGCGAGGCAGACATGAGCGGTCGATCGGACAGAAGTTCAATTTTTCGGAAACGGGCGGAAATTTAGACTCCGAGTGAGACAAAATCCACGACCTACGGCATCAGGAGGTTCGTATTTCCGGCTTTTCGCAGGGCTTCGCCCATCCTTCTTCTCTCATCCTGGCGGGTCTAGAATCCGCCCGCCATGAGCCGGACTTCTACAACTGCTGAGACGACCAACACCTTGCTCTCGCGAGGCGCCGAGCCGGTGTTTGACACGCTTGCGATGGTTGGTGTCGGATTGCTCGGTGGCTCGGTGGCGTTGGCTGCGAAGCGGTACGGAGCAGTCCGTCGTGTCATCGGAGTCGGGCGGAATGTGGCTCGATTGATGCAGGCTCAAGCGGCCGGAGTCATCGACGAACCGGCAGCCGATCTGCGGAACGCGGCCTCGCGAGCGGACATGGTGATCATTGCGACCCCCGTGCAACTGATCGTGCCCGGTGTTCGCGAGGCGGCCGAGGCGGCGCGGCCGGGAACAGTGATCACGGACGTCGGCAGCACGAAGGCACGCATTTGTCGCGAGCTATCATCCGGCTTGCCCGACGGCGTGACATTCGTTGGATCGCATCCGTTGGCGGGGTCGGAAAAGCAAGGTTGGGAACATGCGCGCGCGGACTTGTTCGACGGGCGAGTGTGCGTGGTGACGTCGCGTGAAAACGTGCGCCTGACAGACTTCTGGCGAGCGAT
>CAZPUJ010000137.1:0-8541 GCA_964589725.1 uncultured Planctomycetaceae bacterium | reverse complement strand
CGCCCAGCGTTGTTTACGACGGCCACGATCACTGCGGCGCGGACGAGTCGCTGCCGTACTCGCGATCGTTTTTGTGTCACTACCCGCACAGCAAAGCCCTCGCCGAACAAGCGGTACTGGCAGCTAATGGCGTTGACGGCTTGGCCACGTGCGCGTTGCGGCCACATCTGATTTGGGGGCCACGCGACACGCAGCTTGTTCCGCGACTGATCGCGCGCGCTCGAACGGGGAAACTTCGGCGAGTCGGTGACGGTCGCAATCTGATCTCGATGGCGTACGTCGAGAACGCAGCGCAAGCTCACCTGCAAGCGGCCGACACGCTGAGCCTGAACTCGTCCGTCGCCGGTCAAGCTTACTTCATCAACGAACCGGAGCCGGTGAACCTGTGGGACTGGATCAATATGCTGCTCGCGCGTGCCGGCATGCCACCTGTCGCCAAAGGCGTCTCGCGCCGCACGGCGTATGCGATCGGGTGCGTCCTGGAAGGAGCGTTCAGCATCTTACGACTGTCCCACGAACCGCCGATGACTCGTTTTCTGGCCTCGCAACTGAGCGGCTCGCACTGGTATCGCATCGACAAAGCTCGCCGCGACCTCGGCTACTCGCCACGAGTCACCGTCGAGGACGGTCTCAGACGCTGGGAGCCGGAGTTACGGCGGTCGGGACGCGGCGAATGAGAGACGTCGCGGGGAGGTCCGATCGAGTGGGCGATTGCCCGTCCGCGTGCGAGGTGCTACACGTGTTGGTGACTGGTTACTCCACTTTTCTCCGAATTGACGCTGACAATGACCACTGCTGACACGCTTGCCCAACTCCGATCGCGCATCTTGTCGCACTTCTCGATGATGTTTCTCACCACGTGGGAGGAAGAACGTTGGGAGGCCGAGTTGGCACGCTTGGCTCGTGAGATGGAACGGGGGTTGGTCGTGTGGTCGGTCACACGCGGGGCACAGCCTCCGCTGGATGGTGACGGGACATCGCTGACGGAACCGACGACGTTTTTGAGCAAGCTCTCGGAGTTTCCACGCGGACAACTATTTTTGCTGAAAGACTTTCATCCGTATCTCTCGGATGCGCAGATTCTGAGGCAGTTGCGAGACCTGGCACCGGTGTTAGTCGCGCAGCATCAGACGTTGCTCTTCCTGGGGCCGGAGACCGACCTGCCGTTGGAACTACTCAAAGACGCGATCAAGTTTGAGCTGCCTCTACCCGGCTTGCCGGAGTTGCGGGTTGAGTTGCGGGCCGCGCTCGATGTCGAGAACTCATCACGTCCGACGCCGCTGCTCATCACGCCAGAGCAGGAAGAGCGGCTGATGAAGACGATGCTCGGATTGACGGCGGCTCAGGCGAGGAAGTCGTTCTCGCGCGCGTTTCTCGGTTGCACCGAAATCGAAGACGGCACTTACTCCCAGCTCATCTCGGAAAAGAAGGTGATGGTGCAAGGTTCGGAATTGCTCGAATTCCAGGAGCTGACCGAAGGGGTCAAGGACATTGGCGGTTTGGACGCCCTGAAAGATTGGGTCGCGAAACGCTCGCAGGCGTTCAGCGAGGACGCTCGAAAGCGCGGCATCCCGGCGCCGAAGGGCGTCTTGCTGTTGGGTGTACAAGGTTGCGGTAAGAGCCTCACGGCGCGAGCGATCTCGCGGCTGCTGAGCTTTCCGCTGGTGCGGTTGGACGTCGCGACACTGCTCAGCTCGGACAAAGGGCAGTCCGAAAAAAACATGCGCGACGTGTTGGCCTTGATGGAGATGATTTCGCCTGCCGTGCTATGGATGGACGAAATTGAAAAGGGTTTTGCCGGAGCGAACAGCGAGGCGGGATCGGACGCGACGATGGTCCGCATCATGGGACGGTTCCTCACCTGGATGCAGGAGAACCCGGCCCCCGTGTTCGTGGTCGCGACGGCCAACAGCGTGACCGGCCTGCCGCCCGAAATGCTCCGTCGCGGCCGCTTCGACGAATTATTTTTCGTCGACCTGCCGAACTATCACGAACGAAAACAAATCTTCGAGATTCATTTGCGCAAGCGCGGTTTCACACCTGACGACTTCGACATCGCGAAGCTCTCCGAAAAGTCGGAAGGCTACAGCGGTGCCGAGATCGAACAGGTCGTCTTGTCAGCGATGGTCGAAACCTACGGTCGCGACGACGGCCTGACGCAGGCGGCGCTGGATAAGGCTCGCGAGGAGACCGTGCCGTTGTCGGTAACGATGGAAGAGAAAATCTTCCAACTCCGCGAGTGGGCTCGCGGTCGCTGCCGTCCCGCGACGCCCGACAGCCGAGTACTTCAAATGCTCGAAGCCGAGCAGCGGCAAAAGGCCGCCGATGCGGGCGACGAAGAACAGTTCGAAGACAAGCCGTTTACGTTCGATCCGGCCAACCTCGAATCCGTGGAAGGCCCGGAGGAGTGGCGGCGCCTCGCCACCGAAGGCCAACTTGGCAGCGCGCTCGTCGAGTACGTTCACGCTCACGACGGCACGACGTTTCCGCTGCTTCAAAAACTCTTCGAAGAATTCACGAGCACGCGCGGCGAGCAAGGCCTCGCGCTGCGAGCCGACCCGAACATCGTCGTCTGGGTCGGCCTGAGCCCCGAGTTCGCGGGCGAGTTGTCGAAACTGATCTCAAGCAAAAAACTCTTTTTGCAGCCGGCCGATGCGTCGGTATTCGAGCATTTTTCGTCCGACATCAAACTGCCGAAGCTCGCCGCGCTGCCCGACAACAAAGTCAGCAAACCCGCTTGGTTGCCAACCTCGCTGACCGACATGGCCCCCGACGAACCAGACCCGCGTTTGGAGCGCGTCGCACGGATGATGCTCAGCAATTAGCCGCCGTGAATCACGGCATCCGACCAACGCCGCGTCACCCCGATCCGTTGAATCTGGCTCATCGAAATGTGTCCGGTAGTGTCGAGCATCATCGTCGCACTTTGGCCGCATGCGAGCTGTTTTTCGGTCGTGGGTCAGTTTCGATCTCGATTCGGTTGGCACGCCCTGCCAAGGGCGTGGAAAACCGCGACGCCAAGTGCCACGCCCTTCGATGACTCAGGGACGTGCCACCCAAACTGACCCACTACCGGTTTTTCAGCGCGGCATCGTGACGTCGCGAAGCGGCTTCACTATTCTCGCGTCCGCGAATCTTGAGGACGCCGCATGAATTACCAACAGATCACGCTCGCACGAACTGCGGCCCGGATGAGAAACCGGCCAGTTCGCGTCGTTGAATTCTTGGCCGTTGTCTCGTTGGTGACGAGTTCGGTCGTCGTCGGTTTGTGCGAAGAGGCAACGGTCACTCCGCCGCCGATCGAGACGACCGATCCGAATCAAGAACCGATCCCGACTGACTCCGCTCCTGAAGAACTCCAGCGGCTCATCGCAGATGGCCATATCAACCTCGTTTACGATAGCGACCCGGAGTTCGTGAAGGCCGACACTGGCAAGGCTCACTTTCATCTGACTTTCAAGCAGACGTTTCAATACAAGTACACAAAGTCTAAACGCAACGGATGTTGGCACGTGAAGCTGACGGCCACGCAGGTCAAACCGACCGTCGGCCTGGAACACACGATCCGTTTGCCGGTCCAATACAAGTCCGACCACGTATGGAACGACCGCCTGCTGCGCCACGAGTTCGATCACGTCGCCGTCAGCTTGGACCCACGTGCCGTGCTGTTGATCGAGCATCTCTTTCAACACTTGCCACCGATCGAGCGTATTCTTGATCCGGGTCAACTGCCATCGGACGAGTTGCACAAAAAACTCTTCAATGAGGAATTTGAGAAGCGGGGACAGGCGGTCATCGAGTTGGTCAAACAGAACAACGTGCTAGTTGACAAGGTCGGCAAGCACGGCACCGTGCCGATTCCGCGGCGAGCAGAGTTTTTCGGCCAACTATTTTTGAAACAGAACCTGGTCGAGTCAAAGTTCCCATATGTCGAAGAGGTGTTCGACCTGCTGGAGACGCCGAATTACCGCAAGGCCGAGCTGCGCTTTCTGCCGCGCGATCCGACGGAGAAATGAGCGGAGCGGAAAATGAGGGATGAGAGATCGCGGTTCGTTGTGTATCTTACATGCCTCACCGTTCCACACCGTTCCTCCCTGATCCGCCTCGCCCGAGATCCGCATAATGAGCCGGACCCAATTCGTCGCCGCTGGCCTTGTGATGGTGTTGACGTCTTCAGCCGTCGCTCATGCTCCGGTTGATTACGTCAAAGACATCAAGCCGTTGCTCACGGCGAAATGCGTTACGTGTCACGGCGGCTTGCGCCAGAAAGGCAACCTGAGGCTCGACGCGGCCAAGTTTCTGCTGAAAGGCGGAGACAGCGGCCCCGCGATCGTTGCTGGCGATGCCGCGAAGAGCGCTGTGATCGAAGCGGTCACCGGTGCGAACGGACGCACGAAGATGCCAGTCGAGGGCGAGCCGCTCAATGATGAACAGATCGAACTGCTACAACGCTGGATCGACGCCGGCGCGAAGGCTCCAGACGATGAACCAGTCACCGATCCCCGCGCGCATTGGGCATTCAAAAAGCCCGCTCGGCCGCGAATCCCTCTCCCCCTGGGAGAGGGGACCGGGCAGATGCGTAACCCGATCGACACTTTTATTGCGGCCGAGTGCGACGAGCGTGGATTGACTCCCCTGCCCGCCCCCGACAAGGCCACGTTGTTGCGGCGAGTCACCATCGACCTCATCGGTCTTCCGCCCACGCGCGACGAACTGCTTGCGTTTCTGAACGACGACTCGGCGGATGCTTACGAACAGGTTGTTGATCGCTTGCTCGATTCGCCGTTGCACGCACAGCGGTGGGCGCGGCATTGGATGGATGTCTGGCGATACAGCGATTGGTACGGCAGCCGTGGCGGCAACGAGCTGCGAAACTCGCGCCGGCACATCTGGCGGTGGCGGGATTGGATCGTCGAGTCGCTTGCGGCCGACAAGGGTTACGACCGGATGATCGTCGAAATGCTGGCGGCCGATGAGATCGCTCCCGGTGACCGCGACATCGCGCGCGCCGGCGGGTTTCTCGGCCGCAACTTTTATGTCTTCAATCGCAACACGTGGTTGCAAGAAACGGTTGAGTACACCGGAGCCGCGTTTCTCGGCCTGACGTTCAAGTGTGCTCGCTGCCACGACCACAAGTTCGACCCGATCGCGCAGGAGGAGTATTATCGCCTGCGAGCCTTCTTCGAACCGCATCACGTGCGCACCGATCCGTTCGTCGGAAAATCGGAGCTGATCACCGGCAATGTGGCCGCGAACTCGCCGCCGGGAGCCAAGCTGAAAGACGGAGCCGACGTCGTCTACGACGCCGACTTGCAGGCCGCAACGTATCTTTTCGAGCGAGGTAACGAGAAGAACCCGATCAAAGACACACCACTCTCGCCCGGAGTCCCTGAAGTCATTGGCTCGACCGATCTCCACATTGAGCCCGTCGCGCTGCCGATCGAAGCGTACTATCCCGACCTCCGCGCCGAGCGACGCCAAGAATTGATCGACAGCGCTCGCAATGCCGTCAGTCAATCCGAAGCTGTCGCCAGGAAGTCTCAAGAGGCGGTCGCCGCCGCAAGACAAAGACTCGAACAGATCGAAGCCCGACTCGCCGCCGGATCGCCCGGCGGCGAAGGAGCACCGACGCTCGAAGACAATTTCACTCAAGCTCGGCCGGACGTTTGGAAGGTACATTCCGGCGATTGGCAATACACCGACGGTAAGCTGACGCTCAAGAAGCCCGGTCAGTTCACGACGATCGCGACGCTCGCGAATCATCCGCAGGATTTCCAACTGACGCTGAAGTATCGCACGCTCAGCGAAGGCTCGATCGGTTCGGTTGGCGTCTTCTTCGACCTCGTCGAGCTGAAAGACGCACAGGCCGTCTACACGCATATCAACAGCGGCAGTTCTGGCGTACAGGCGTTTCACCGCAAGAACGGCGCGGAGGAATATCCCGCTGTCGGGATCGTGAAGTGTCCGCTGAAGGTCAACGAAGACACAAATCTCGAACTCACCGCGCGAGGCCAACAACTGATGATTCGCCTCAACGGCGAACTTCGTCTGACGTACACAATGCCTGTTCCTCGACAACCCGGCCGTATCGGCCTGTGGTGCCACGCAGGAACTGCCGAGTTTCTGTCTCTGCGCATCGCACCTGTCGAACCGACCGTCGAGGAAGCACGTCTCGCGTTGCAAACTGCCGAGTCCGAAGCCGTGCTGGCCGTGAAAGCGGTCGACGTCGCTCGCGCCGAAGCCGTATCCGTCGAAGCTCGAGTCGCCGCTGAAGTGGAGAAGCATGTGGTGCGGACGCCTACGTCCGAACGACCGGACGTAGGCGTCCGGTCTACGGATGCCAGCCGCGCCGAACGAGCGGCCGCACTCGCAAAGGCGGAACTCGAAGAGTTGCGAGCGGAACAACAACTCGAAACTGCAAAGGCCGCTGCGAAGCCGAATGATGCCAAGGCTCAAGACGCAGTCAAAGCTGCTGAAGCCAAACTGACGACCACTCACACGGCTGTTGAGAACGCGAAAGTCGACGCCGCGAAAGAGGACTCGACATACTCGCCACTCGGCCCGACGTATCCCGCGAGCAGCACCGGCCGTCGCTTGGCGTTGGCTCGCTGGATCACCAGCCAAGACAACCCGCTGACGGCTCGCGTGGCGGTCAATCATGTTTGGAAGCGTCACTTTGGAATCGGCCTCGTTCCGTCAGTCGCCAACTTTGGGATGAACGGCAAGAAGCCGACGCACCCTGCCCTGTTCGATTGGCTGTCGGTCGAGTTCATGGAACACGGTTGGAGCTTCAAGCATCTGCATCGGCTGATTGTCACCAGCGCGACATATCGACGAGCGTCGGCGCTACCAAACCTACAGGCGAGCGGGGGGCGTCAGCCCCCCGGTTTTTCCGAGTCGGATCACGCTCCGACCGGGGGGCTAACGCCCCCCGCTCGCCAAAAGGATGTCGACCCCGAAAACCGCTACCTTTGGCGAGCCAACATCCGCCGCATGGAGGCTGAAGTCGTGCGCGATTCGTTGTGGGCGTTGAACGGTCGGCTCGACAGCTCGTTTAGCGGACCGGACCTTGAACCAGCAATCGCTGATTCGTCGCCTCGGCGAAGTTTGTACTTTCGCATCACGCCGGATGATCAATCGGTGATGCTCGAGCTGTTCGACGGCCCGACTCCGGCGGAATGCTTCGAGCGTTCGGAGAGCATCGTCCCGCAACAGGCGTTGATTCTCGCCAACAGCCCGCTCGCTCTGACGCAGTCTCGGCTGCTGGCTCGCAAGTTGGCGGAAACTGTCTCCGGATCGCTTGTGGATTCCAACGTGGATTTCATTCGACTGGCGTATGAGAGCGTCCTCGGCCACCCTCCGACCAGCGACGAGTCCGCAAAATGTGTCGAATTCCTAGCCCGTCAATCAAAGCTCTTGGCGGACCCGACCAAGCTGACTCGCACGCCCACTGGCTTGCCGACGTCCGTACCGCCGTCGCCTGATCCGGCGATGCGAGCACGCGAGAACTTGGTGCATGTGTTGTTGAACTCGAACGATTTCATCACGGTGAGGTAAACATGATAGTCAACGCTAAAGAATGGATCCTGCCATGATGGGTCAGCCTTTCTCCCCCTCGCCCCTTCGCCCCCTCTCCCCCTCGTATTCCTGCGGCCGCACGCGCCGCAGCTTCCTCGCCGATTGCGGGATGGGGTTCACGGGACTCGCGCTGGGCGCAATGCTTCATCGCGACGGCGTGACGCGCGCCAACGAAACTCCGAACGCAACTCCTCCCGACGGCAAGCCGCACCTTTCCCCGAAAGCAAAGAACGTGATTTGGTTCTTCATGCTCGGCGGGACAAGTCACATGGAGTCGTTTGATCCGAAGCCGGCGCTCCACAAGTACGCCGGGCTGACGATTGACGAGTCGCCACTCAAGGACGCGGTGCTCAACTCGCCGTTTTATCGAAAGAACGTGCGGGACTTCGCGGGCGGGCCGCGAAAGCTGATGCCCAAGTTGTACCCGTTGCAGATCGGCTTCCGCCCGCGCGGCGAGAGCGGCATCGAGATCAGCGATTGGTGGCCGCATGTGGGTTCGATGGTGGATGACATCGCGGTCGTGCGGTCGATGTGGTGTACCGACACCGACCATGCGGCTCAGTACGAGTTCCACACCGGGCATCACATCTTCGACGGCTATCACCCCAGCGTCGGGTCGTGGGTGCATTATGGACTGGGATCGCTCAACGACAACCTGCCGTCGTTCGTCGCGATCGGCTCGCCGCCCGACGTGTGCTGTGGTGGACGAGGTGCTCAGAACGCGGCGTATCTCGGCCCGGAACACAATGCCGTGCAACTTCGCTTCGATCCGAATCAGCCGCTGGCGTACGCCTCGCCGGGGCCGGAGGTTTTTCAGGAAGAGCAGGCCGCTGAGTTCGAGTTGCTGCGCGAACTCAACGGTTATTCAGCCACGCGCTATCCCGAAGACGCGGCCTTGCGTGCGCGCATCAAGTCTTATGAGCTGGCCTTCCGCATGCAGACGTCGGTTCCGGAGGCGTTCCT